>CAYOTD010000706.1:0-2974 GCA_964406685.1 uncultured Solibacteraceae bacterium
GGCGTACTCCTCGCCGCTGCCGTCGGAGAAGGAGACCACGGCGCTTGTCCCCTTCAACCCGCCGGGAGAGATGCCGACCACCGCCGAGGTGGTCGTAATGCCGTTGAAGGCGAATTCGATCCGCCCGTCCGGATAGAACCGGATCTGAAACGTCTGCAACGGGCCGTTGCCGCTATCGCTGTATTCCGGAACCTTGTTCCAACTCACCACCACGCGCGCCGCTTCCGACAGCAGGCGCACGCCGTAATGGGAATAGCTGGGGTCCAGGTCGCGGAACAGCCCCGCGACGCGGGGCGCCCCGGCGGTGACGCGGCCCAACGAGCGCTCGGTCGAGGCGTTGTCCCCGGCCGTGAAGGTAAGGTTGCCGTCGGAGTTGACCCAGACCTGGCGGTACGAGACGCCGTAGAACGGAAACGCAAAGGGGAGGTCGACCAATTCGCTATCGTCGTCGTCCAATTCCAGCCGGACGCCCGCCTCCGCCGCCGCGCTGTCGTAACCGGACGCCTCCGTCTGGAATCGGTAGCGCGCGGCGGAGGCCGTGAAGACCACCTTCTTCCGGTCGAGATCAAAGGGATTCAGCCGGCCGGCCACGCCGTCGGCATCCTCCACCAGGACGATCTGGCCCACATCGCGCGTGGCCGGGCGCGCGGCGGCCTCGCGCACCGCCATCGCCTTGCGCGCCTGGCGGGCCTTGCGGTGAAGATGGAGGCGCTCGGCGGCGATCTCGCGGTGGGTGCCGCAGCTTCGGAAATCCTGCCGGCCATACAGCGCGGTGGTAAGAGCCAGCCACAGCCCCAGAAATGCGCGAAGTCGTCTCATCGGAACCTGTCTACAGCTATTGTAAGATACAGGTTCGAGGAACCTGTCCTTATGGCCTTCTGCACCGGTTGCGGCAATCAGTTGCCGGATCAGGCGCGCTTCTGCGCCAACTGCGGCACCCCGCTGGGCGCGGCGCCCTCCGCGCCGCCGGCGGTGGTGGCGACCCCGCTGGAATACACCATCCAGGGCGATAACTTGCAGGTCGCCCGCGTCCGGCTGAAGCCCGGCCAGGAGATCTACGCCGAGGCGGGCAAGATGCTGTACAAGACCGCGGGTGTCAACTGGGAATCGCGCATGAGCGGGGAATCCCTGGGCGAGAAGATCTGGGGCGCCCTGAAGCGCAAGGTCATGGGCGAATCGCTCTTCATGACCTACTTCCGCGCCCCGGCGGGCGGCGAGGTGGGCTTCGCCGGGAGCTATCCGGGCCGGATCCAGGTGTTCGAACTGGCCGCCGGGCAAAGCGTGCTGGTGCAGCGCGACAGCTTTCTGTTCGCCCAAACCACGGTGCAGTTGAACGTGGCCTTGGTCAAGCGGTTGGGAGCCGGCTTCTTCGGCGGCGAGGGTTTCATTCTGGAGCGGCTTACTGGCCCCGGCACGGTCTTCATCCACGGCGGCGGCGACTTTGTCGAGTTTACACTTGCGCCCGCCGAAGTCCTTCAGGTGGATACAGGCTGCATCGTAGCCTTCGACGAGGGAGTGGACTACGACATCCAGCTTGCCGGCGGCATCAAGACCGCAATTTTCGGCGGCGAGGGATTGTTCCTGGCAACGCTGCGGGGACCGGGCCGCGTGATCGTGCAAAGCATGACGCTGGAGAAGATGCGTCGGGAGTTGGGACCCCTCCGCTCTGGTGGAGACGAGCGGTCCGGCCTCGGCGCGGTCAGCGGTTTCTTCACCAGCGAAGACTGAAAGCCGCCCCTTCGCCTAAACTTCCTCCTGTTTCTTGCCGATTCGACTATTGATGGCCTCAGACTTGTTCAGTGGTCCCATGACGGGAGAGGACGCGAGTCTGGCCGCCCTCAAACAGCAGTTTCTCGCCAGCCTGAATCACGAAATCCGCACGCCGCTCAGCGGCATCATGGGAATGACCGACCTGCTGCTGGAAACCACCCTGGATGAAGAGCAGCGGGAATACGTCGCCACCACCCGCATCTGCGCTCAGGAGTTGTTGAGCATCCTCAACGCCACACTGGAGTATTCGGCGCTGGCCTCGGGCAATTTCCACCTGGAAGAGACCGAATTCAACCTGAGCGCGGTGGTGGACGGAGCGGCGGAGGAGTTTGCCTCCCGGGCGCGGGACAAGGGACTGTCCCTGGTCTGCCGCCCGCGCTCGCCGCTTCCCGATGTGGTGGTGGGCGACGCCACGCGGCTGCGCCAATTGCTTGGTTGTCTGATCGACAATGCGGTGAAGTTCACCCCCTCCGGCGGCGTTGAAGTCTCGCTGGAGGCGCCGGTATCCTCGAACCGGCACGCCGAGGTCACGATTCAGGTGCGCGACACTGGCGTCGGCATCGCCAAGGAACGGGCGGCGGAGATCTTCGAGTCGTTCCGGCAGATCCACGGCGGGTGGACCCGCCCTCACCCGGGCCTGGGGCTGGGCCTGGCCATCGCCCACAAACTGGCCGAGATGATGGGCGGACGGATCCAGGTGGACAGCGCCCTGGGCGCCGGCAGTTGCTTCACCTTCAACGCGCAGTTCCCCCTTCCGGCCGAGCACGCCGCGCTGTCGGCGGAGACGGCCGGCAGATCCGCTCCCGAATACTGCGTGCTGGTGGTGGAAGACAACCTGATCGCCCGCAAGGTCGTCACCCACATGCTCACCCGCAGCGGCTACCGCGTCGAGTGCGCCGAGAGCGGCGTGCAGGCGGTGGAAGCCGCGCGCCGGGCGGCCTACGATCTCATCCTGATGGATCTGCAAATGCCGGAGATGGACGGGCTGGAAGCCACCGCCGCCATCCGCGAGATCCCCGGCTATCTCTCCACGCCCGTGATCGCCTTCACCGCCAACTCCTTCAGCGACACCCGCGCCCAGTGCCGGGAATACGGCATGCAGGGCTTCCTCACCAAGCCCATCGACGGCGCCGAATTGCTGAGCACACTGCGCCAGTTCCTCCCATAAGAGCACAAGCTGAAGCATGCGCCACTGGTAGGGCGC
>CAYOTD010000707.1:0-2967 GCA_964406685.1 uncultured Solibacteraceae bacterium
GGGATCCAGCTCGACCTCTGGAAGGGCAACATCGTGAACTGGTCCTGTGATGCCGGCCCGGAGTTCCGCGTCACCGCCGCCGACGGCCTCTACGAGCTGAACCTGCCCTACCCCACGCGCAAGATTTCGCGCACCTGCTGGAAGCCCTTCAACTCCAGGGCCTGTCCGTTCGCCTCACAAGGCGCGCTCGATCTGGTCCACTTCCCCGATGCCGACCCCACGCGCTGCGACAAGGGCTTCGACACGCCGAACGGCTGCCGCGCCCACGGCATGAATGACTATTACGGCGGCATCATGGCCAAGCCGCAGGGCGTGCGCATCAAGGACAACTCGACCGGCGTCTGGGGCTTCGGCCGCTCGACGCTCACCTCCGTCTCGCTGGTCGCCGACTCGATCTACGATCAGGTCCTGCCCGAGATCTATACCGATTCACCGATGCCCGTAAACGCCAAGATCGCCTCGGGCCGCGACGAGAGCGACTTCTACGCAGCGGTGGGCATCGTGGGCGAAGGCCCGCTGGGCGCATACGGCACGGGCCACAAGCTCGACGGGCAGTACCACCACGGCTACCCGGGTTCGCTCGGGCTGATGACCAGTCTGGGCGCTGATCCGAACCCAATCACCTTCGGCATGGACACCGACGCTGGCCCGGAGCGCGCGGCCGGCACGGCGTTCCTCATGATCCGCCGCTCGGACGCCAAGGGATTGCAGCTTTCGCGCCTGAGCGAGCACGCCATGGAGGCCGTCGTCGCCCAAGGCCTCGGCGGCTGGGTGTGGACAGCGCCAGGAGCACGCGCCTGGCAGACGGCACTGACCAACCCCATCTGGATCGCGGTCAATATGCTGCTGCGCGCCCGAGGCCTGCGTCTGGGCGCGGGCGCCACTACTGAACAACTCGATTTCGCTGAGACCCTGTTCGATGTCGATGCGGCCATTGCGGCAGCGGCGATCTGCGACGAGCAAGTGTCGAAGCTGGTTGGCATGGGTACAGAGACGCAGTTCAAGTTCCGCGGCGTGCTTCAGGAAGAGAAGCCGCTGCGCGACTGGCTTCAGGAAGTTCTCATCAATTGCCTGGGTTACTACACCTTCGCCAACGGCAAGCTCAAACTCGGCGTCCGCGTGAACTCCTCAGCCGTCGAGGCCTTCACCGAAGGCAACATCCTGTTCCGCAGCCTCCAGCTCGCTCCGCTGAAGCCCGCCTTCAACCACCTGACCGCCAACTTCGCCGACGAGGATTTTGAGTTCGTTGCCAACTCGATCTCGCTCTACGACATCGACCACGCCTCGCTCATCGGCGGCGGCGCGGGTCCACTGTTCCTGAAGTCGACCGTAAATCTCTCCGGTACGGCATCGAAGTCCCAAGCGGCGCGGATCATCACCGTCCGGCTGCGCGAGGAACTGGGCGGCATCACGCCGGAGGAGTGGAAGAAGGCACGGCAGATCAGTTTCCGCACGACGGTACTCGCCCTCAACACCGAGCCCGGCATGGTGTGCTCGATGACCCATCCGGACATGCCCGGAGGCGCGGGCGACTTCCGTGTGACCGGCTGGCGGCTGAACCGCGACTACTCGATCGACATCCAGGGCCGCACGACCACGGACTCGATGTACGACTTGGTCGCCGGCCCGAAGCCCGCCGACGTCGTGCCGGAGCCGCCCTCTGAGGAAGTGCTCATCGACACGGGCGTCCCCGGCGTGCTGACCGGCGTTCCTCGCCTGGGCGACTACGGCACCTTCGCCATCGACGACATGACGGTTGCGCCCGACGCCTCAGGCAACTCGAACATCGTCGGCGCGCACGAGATCACGCTGGCGCTTTACTACGTGGACGAGCTGACCACCGATCTCTGGGCCTCCATGGGCACCGCCATCGATGCCACAACCGACCCCGTCTCGGTTGTCTGCACCGTCAATCCTGATACGCAACGGGTCTTCCGAGTGGGCGACTTCGTCGTCTTCAATGACGAGTCCGCCGACCCTGAGAACCCTGGCCGGCGATCTTATGAGTGTGCTCAGATCATCGGCCCTGGAGCGCCCGGCGATGTAGTGCCCAGCGGCGAGTTTCACCTGCAGCGTGCCTACCCAGGAGTGCCCGAGGGCCAGGCGACCTTCGGCACCCTGCGCTGCGCGCATCTTGCCGGCATCCGCTTCTATACGCTCGACCAGAAGACGTTCACTTTCAGCGTCCGCAAGGGCTTCTTCCGCACGCCGGACCTGCCCGCGAGGATCGAGGCGAAGCTGCCGAGCGCTTGCATTGTCGCCGCCCTCGCCGGCGTGGCCAACCATTTCGGCTACGGTCCCTTCACCGTCTTTCCACTCTCCCGGCACAACGAGCCCTATATGCCCGGCCTCCGGACCTGCAACGGTGGCGCGTACACCTTCCAGGTGCCCGGCCCGCTCACGGTGCAAGAAAACGTCGTCATCCCGATGAAGGTGCAGGACGCCGCCTCGATCCGCTGCGTCTACGCCTACCTCCAGCGGGGCACGACGGACGGGCAGTCGGCCTTCCTCGTGAAGATCAGCCGCGACGGCGGCGCGACGTGGGAACCGCTCGAGTACATGGGCATCGCGCAGGCGTTGCCGGACGCCCATAAGACCACCTACGACTTCCTGGTGAACAACGAAGGCTTGGGGCTCCCCGCCGCCCGCCGCCTGCCGTATGCCGACTACGGCCTGGTGCTCAGCTCAGCGGTAACGGCCGGACCTGATCCGCAGACTCTGCAAACAGCATCCTATGGGGCGAACCGGCTCGGCCTCGTTGCCGGCTGCTTCGTCTTCCTCGATCCCGGCGGCGCGAACGAGGAGTACGTCCGCGTGATCAGCGTCGATCCTGAGAATCAGTCGTTCCAAGCGATCCTAACCAAGGACCACGCCGCCGGCGAGCGCATCCGCCCCACCATCTGGCCGACGCCAGTGCTCTACGAGGGCGACGACCTGGCCTTCGACATCCTCGCGGTCGCCTCGCCG
>CAYOTD010000708.1:0-2965 GCA_964406685.1 uncultured Solibacteraceae bacterium
CGCGAGCTGGTGGAGTGGAAGAAGGTCAAGTTCATGGCCGCGAGGTTGGGCGACGAGTTCGACGCCCTCATCATCAGCACCGGCCGCTGGGGCTTCTTCGTTGAGCTGGAGGAGCTATTCGTCGAAGGGTTGGTGCCAATAGAAACCCTGCCCGGGGACCGGTACGGATTCCACGAAACCACGCGCCGGGTAGTGGGCGAGCGCTCGCGCCGCGAGTTCAAGATCGGCGACCGCGTCCGCGTGCAACTGGCCCGCATCGACGCCCTGGAACGGAAGCTACAATTTGCGTTGGTAAAGTCCCGTTAAGCTATATTCGCTATTTGAAGCCGCAAAAACCCACGTTGCGCCGGGCCTCCCTGATCGCCGTCTGCGCGTTCTTCTTTCTGGCGGGTCTGGCGATCCTTCCTTTGCCCGGTGTGCAGAACGATGAGGCGTTGTTTGCGACCCCTCTTTACGAGCCCGCTTACGACTTCTGCTATGTCACCGTGCTCCGCCACAAGGTGCCGCTGCTCATCATGAGCTACCTGGGCACGCTGAAGACCTGGATCTACTGGCTGGTGTTCAAGATCGCCCGGCCCTCGGTCTGGTCGGTGCGGCTGCCCGTGCTGCTGATGGGCGTGGCGACGCTGTGGCTGTTCTGGCGGGTCCTGGAGCGGCTGGGAGGTCTGCGCGCGGCCATTGTGGGTACCGCGCTGCTGGCCACCGACGCGATCTTCGTGCTGACCACCGTGCTGGACTGGGGTCCGGTGGCGTTGCAGCATCTCCTCCTGGTCGGAGCACTGGCCTTGGCGTTGCGGTTTCATGATACCGGCTCGGGGAGGGCGCTGTTCGGCATGTTCCTCCTGCTGGGCCTGGCGCTGTGGGACAAGGCGCTGTTCCTGTGGGTCCTTGGAGGGCTCGTCGTGGCGGCCGTTGTGATCCTGCCGCGCGAGCTGTGGAGGGCGTTTCGCTGGCACCGGCTGGCGCTGGCCGCCGCGGGACTCTGCCTGGGGGCGGCGCCGCTGATCTACCACAATCTCCTGAAGCCGGGCGACACCCTGCGCTCGAATGCCTCCTTCACCCTGCGCGAGCTGGGGCCGAAATCGGTGGCGCTTTACGAGACCCTGAACGGCAGGGGACTGCTCACCTACCTGGTGTGTGAGCGATGGATGGGCATGCCGCGGCCGCCCAAGACCGCGCTGGAGCATGTGGCCGTTCGGGTGGGCGGGATCGCGCGGGAGCCGCGGGCTTCGATCTTTCCGTGGGTCGTGCTGGCGGCTGTGCTGCTGCTGCCGCTGGCGCGGCGCACGCGGCGGGCGGCGCTGTTCTTCCTGATCGCGTTCGCGGTCGCCTGGTTCCAGATGGCCGTCACCGAGCGGGCCGGCGCGAGCGTCCATCACGTGGTGCTGCTATGGCCCCTCCCCCACCTGTTGGTGGCTCTGGTCGCGGCGGAGATGCTGCGTCCCGCCGCGGCGGTGGTGATCGCTGTCGCGTGCGGATCGAATCTCCTGGTGTTGAACCAGTACTACACCCAGATGGTCCGCTTCGGGTCGCCCTCGGTGTGGAGCGACGCTATCTTCACGCTCACCAACCGGCTGCGCGACCTGCGCCCCAACCACATCTTCATGATGGACTGGGGAACCATCGACAACGTGCGCCTGCTGAGCCGGGGCCGCCTGCCGATTCACGTCGGGATGGACGCCGTCGGCAAGGACCCGCCCGACGAGGCCGACCGCGCCCTGTTCCGGCGCATGGTGGATCTGCCGAACGCGGTCTTCATCACCTATGTCGAGCCCTGGGAACAGGTGGAGGGCACCAACCGGCGCACGGCGATCCTGGCCGGCCAACTGGGGTGCACGGTCAACGTTGTGGAGGTGATCAAAGACCGGAATGGCCGGCCGGTGTTCCGGATTCTGCGGATCGCTCCTCCTCCGCCAGCCGGCTCTTGAAACACATGCGGGACGACCCGAAGATCGTCCCGTATCTGAAAATGCCCCAAAGGCGGAAACTACTACAACGCCAACTCCGCTTCCACCGTCGGTTCCGTGAGGCTGCGCTTCATCTGGAAGCCGAGCTTCTCACAGACTTTCTGCATGGCGAGGTTGTCGGTCAGAATGTCGGCCCGGATCCGGCCGACCTTCTCGTCCTTGGCGAACCGGATCAGCCGTCGCATGAACTCGGAGCCGAGGCCCTTGCCCTGTATCGCGTCGCTGACCACCACGGCGAACTCGGCCATGTCTGTGCCATGAATCTTCTGAAGGCGCCCGACGCCGACGATCTCCGTGGTCCCGTCGGACTTCTTTTTCTCCGCCACTAGCGCGATCTCGCGGTCGTAATCGATGAAGCAGATGCGCGTGAGCCGCTCGTGTGAGACGCGATGCTGCAACTGGAGCAACTGCATGTAGCGCTGGTAGACGGTGCGGTCCGAAATGGTCTCGTGGAAGGCGACCATGGCCGGCTCGTCCTCGGGGCGGATGGGCCGGATGGTCAGCTCCGTGCCGTCGGCCATCTTCCAGGGAGCGACGTACTGGGACGGATACGGCCGGATGGGAAGCTTCGGAAGTTCGCTCTCCTGGATGCTCTTGTCATGCACCACTACGCGGGCGTCCAGGGCAAGGAGACGCTCGGGCGAGGCGATCAGCGGGTTGATGTCGATCTCCTTGATCCAGCGCTGCTCGACCACAAGTTGGCTGAAGCGTACCATGAGCAACTCCAGCCCCGCCAGGTCCACCGGCTTGCGGCCGCGCACACCTTTCAGAGCGTTGTAGATCTTGGTCTGCTCCATCATGCGGCGCGCCAGGGTGGAATTCAGCGGCGGCAGGGCGAGCGAGCGGTCCTTGAAGACCTCCACCAACTGGCCGCCCAGGCCGAACAGGATAACGGGGCCGAACTGCGGGTCGAGGCTGGAACCGATGATGACTTCATAGCCTTCGAGCTTGATCATGGGCTGCACGGTGACGCCCATGAAGTGCTCGGCGCCGGCCTT
>CAYOTD010000709.1:0-2964 GCA_964406685.1 uncultured Solibacteraceae bacterium
ACCAAATCGCAGTCCATCTGGTCGGCCATCGGAAACTCGCTGAAAACAGCGCTTCTCACCGCCATCAAGGACGTGGTCAGCTCGCGCGTCGCCGCGATGCTGATGCAGTTATTCACCGGCACGCGAGTGTCGTTGGCCGGTGGAGGGGCCTCCAGTGGGGGCCCGTTCGGCAAGCTCGGCGGATTGCTCGGTATCGGGGCTGCGCCGGTCTTCGGACAGGGCGGCAGTGGTCCCATCCCCGGTGGTGCGGCTGGCGGGTGGGGCACTCCTCCCTTTATCCCTTCGAGGAGCGGCGGCTGGAGCGGTCTGCTCGGCGGCTGGAAGGATTTTCTCGGCTTCGGCGGCGGCGTCCAGTATGCGCCGGGCAAGGCCGTGACGTGGGAAGCGGCCACGATGGGTCAGAAGCTCTCGGCGCTCGGACGGTCCAATGCTGCGCTGCTGGGAGGCGCGACGCTCGCCATGATGGGCCTCCAACGCGGCGGCGTCTCCGGCCTCGCGATGACCACTGCCGGCGGCGCAATGATCGGCTTCAAGTATGGCGGCCCGATCGGCGCGGCAATCGGCGCCGGGATCGGAGCCGTCGCCGGGCTGGTGCGGCTGTTCGTCAAAGGCGCCGAGGAGAAGGCGCGCGAGAAGATCAAGGCCACCTATGGCGTCGACATCCGCGATAAGGGCGTGCTGAAGCAGATTGTCGACATCGCCAAGCAAGGCTTTGGCGGCAATCTGGAGGCGGCCATCCGCAGCCAGCAGATCCGCGATTTGGTCGAGTTGTACGCGCTGTCGACCGGCCAGAGCACTTCGGGGCTTCCGGCAACTATGCGCCCTGTGTCGCTCCTTCAGCAAGGAGGCGGGCTGTTCCAATCGAGTTCCGGCGGCTTGGCTCTCGATCGAATCGGTGGCGGCGCGCCGTCGTCCGCGGCAGCTCCCACGGTGATCAACATCACTGTTCCGGGAGCGAAGGAGTTCTTTGAGAAGGAAACGGTCCGGGTGGTGGTTGAAAACCCGCGCGCCGTGCAATCGGCGGCAATGACCGCGACCAAGGCCAGCGCCGGCCGCCGCGAGATGACCGGGCTGCAACTGAGTCCAGGGTTGATCCTGTCATGACGCGAGCAGAACTGATTGAGAAGATCGCGCGGGCGATCGCCGAGATGGAAGGTTTCTATGGCAGCGCCGCGAAACCGACGCTCGCCCAGCGGAACGCGAACCCTGGCAACATCCGCCAGTGGCGCGACGCGCGCGGCCGGCCGTATCCCATCTATCGCGGTTACGTGGACTTCGTTGCGTGGGCGTCCGAGCGGTTTCCTGGCGCCTCGCGCGAGGAGATGAGCCAGCGAGCGATCGAGGAAGGCTGGCGCATCCTGCGCGTGCTCATCGGGCAGTACGTCGATGGGAAGTATACCCAGGGCAAGCCGCCGACTGCGGAGGAGATGTTCCGGGTGTATGCGCCCTCGGCCGACGGCAATCATCCGGTGAATTACGCGCGCTTTGTCGCCGGTAGGATCGGCGCGCGCCCCGACCAGAGACTGATCGATCTGGTGACCGCCTGATGCCCGGCTCAGTTCAGAATGCAGCGCCACTGACGGTGATTCCGGCGAGTCTCTCGCGCGCCTTTGTCCATGAGCGCGAATATCCGGTCATCGACAACGAGTATCGCAACGGCGAATCGCAGCGCTCCCTCCAGGCGGCCAACAGCCGCAAACGATGGCGGCTCGCGAAGCGGCTGACTCCGGCGCAGCTAACGACACTTCGCGAGTTCTACGACGCCCGCAAGGGCCCGACGGAGCCGTTCTACTTCTACGATCCCTACGAGACCAGCCCGAAGTTCTCACATGATCCGACGGGCCAGTCAGTTGCGGGCCGCTACAACGTCCGCTTCGAGGGCGAGTGGAGTCAGTCGGCGTCGCTCGGCCGCACGGACGCCACCTTCGAACTGATCGAAGTGGCATAAGGCGGCTTCACTCCACGTACCCATTGCGGCGGTATTTTGCGTGTGCTATCTCTGGCACAACAAGCAGAGAGGGCGTCATGGACTGCTCCGCGGCAGACACGGGGCATGACGTTGCGTGGTCATTGCTCCAATTGCTCCATCGCGGGGATGTCACCGGCCCGAAGGCCACCGCTGTGAACTGGGAGGACCATGCAAATGGCTGTCGCGATTACGGGAGATGTTCCCGGACAGACGAGGGAAGGTTACGAGCAGACCATCCAGGTTCTGGGCGGCCTACTCAAAGGTGCGCCTGGGTTCATCATGCATTACGGCCATCCGATCGAGGGAGGATGGCGCATCGTCGAAGTGTGGGAGTCATCGAAGGACGCGGCGGACTGGTTTGCGAAGCACGTGCGGCCAAACCTGCCTGCTGATATCAAGCCCCAGCGCCACGTCCAAGAGTTGCACACACTGATTTGCCGGTAGCCTTCTCCCGGTCTACGCGAAAACGAGCGGGCACTGGAACCTCGTCCTTTATTCTCATGCTGTGGGCGAACCGTCGCACAGTCCACTCCCCGACATGGATTCGATGCCGCGAGTGGATCGGGCGCGGGCTTTACTCCGATCGGGATCGTTCACGCTGACCGGCCCGCATCCCCTGACGAAGCTGATCCGAAGTTCCAGAGCGAATGCCTGACTACATCGGAAACATCGCGGTTCCAGAGATCGTGCCGTCGGGCGTGTTTCCGCTCACGCCCGATTACCCGCTCGAGGTGCGCCGCGACCACGAGGTCGTCGTGCACCAGTTTGGCAGCGGCAATGGGAAAGTGGAGCAGCGCATCCTCCTCGGCACCGGCGCGCGGCGCTTCACGATTCGCAAGCAGTGGCTCCGCGACGCCGAGCGCATCGCCCTGCGGAACTTCTGGGAGTCGAAGTACGGCCCCTACGGCGCCTTCACCTATAACGCTCCGAACGACAGTGGCATCGGCACAACGCCCGTCATCTGCCGCTTCGCCAACGAGCCACTCTCCTGGGAG
>CAYOTD010000710.1:0-2949 GCA_964406685.1 uncultured Solibacteraceae bacterium
GGGCGCCCGCGCGCCCCATCAGGTGCGCCATCGCCAGCGCCGTCCGCGGGTGGGTGTAATGCGTCACGCCGGGCGGGCGGCCTTCGATACGCAGCCCCGGACTGCCGGTCAGGTTCAGCTTGATGGCGACGGTCTTGTTGCGCACCAGGCGCTCCAGGCCGCCGATCTGGTCGAACATCGTCGAGAGGAGGGGGGCGAGGGTGTCGTCGTAAGCGGGGCACCGCGCCACGGCCACCGGCGGAGCCGGAGCCTGTGCGGCGCGGCTTGCGGCCGCCCCTCCCAGTAGGGCGAGCAATTCGCGACGTTTCATTGCTTCCAGTCTATCAGCCGGGCCAGGCGTGCCCACGGACTCAGGGACGCGCGGGCGTTTGCGCCGCCCCGCCGCCGGAGGCGCCCAGGGCGGCCGCCACTTCTTCGTCGCTGAGCGCCGCGCGCCGGCTCAATTCGAGACACGCTTCCGCCATGCGCTGCCTGGAGATTTCGGCCGCGGAGGCCGGGCTACAGGACCGCGATACCGCTTCGAGAAACGACAGAAGCTCGGAGCGCCAACGATCCGGCCGGGGGGCGGCGGCCGCTTCCGGCGCCGTCGCCTCCTCGCCGGCAGCCAGCAATGCCGCCACTTGAGACAGGTTGGAGCGTAATGCCGCCAGGTGCTCCCGCAGGGCCTTCTCATACTGTTGGCGCAACCCGGCGGGAGCGGTTCCCAACTCCGCCGCCTCGAATCCGCGCACGTGACGGTGGAGGGCCTCCGTATCCGATTGAATTGCCTCCAGGAGGGACACCAGGCTTACAGCGGCGGATTCCTGGATTTGCATCCTCTGCTCGATCGTCTTCGCCAGAATCGGGGAAGCGGGCCCGGCCGCATCCGCGCCGGCCTGAACATCCAGCCGCAGCAGCGGCAGCGCGCTGAGGACCTCGATCAACTCGGCCTTGCGGGCTGCGCTGCGCACCGTGGCGCGCACATCGACGCGGTCCGTTGTGGAGCGTGCGATCTCAATCCCGCGATCGGCGCAATCGCCCGTGCGATGCAGAGTGTTGTGGACCAGGAGGGCGGCTTCCAGCAGCTTCTCCGGCGCCACGCCGGGAGCGGGGGGCGCCGCGGGTTTGAGCACCGGCGGGGGATCCGGGATTAGCGGAGGCGATGGGAGCGGCGCCGTCCGCAAGGCGATGGAGGGCACGTCGAAGAACGCCGGGGGAAGCGAGCCGTACGGCATCACGGAGGACTCCACCTCGCTGATCTCGAAGCGCTCGGGGCCGGCCGGGGTACGAACACTCAACTCCTGCGCCACCGGCCGCCAGTCGGTCTCGCGCAGCGTCAGGCCGGCCGACACGATATCTCCGCCGTTCTCCGGTTCGGTGATCACCACCACGGCCGCGCGATCGCCTTCCAGCGAGCGGCGCTCCACACGGTCGCGGCCCGGCCCGCTTCGCTCGCGCCATCGCACGTAAGCCGCCGCCGAAAGGGGCCGGTCCGGATCCAGGCCGGTGCGCCCGAGCGTGGTTCGAAGCTCGCGGAGCACTTCGCCGTCACCCTGCGCCGTCAGGTGGCGCGACCGGGGCGCTTCCATAGCGCTCCACACCTCCCACACCGCCTGCGTCTGCTCCGCCGCGGGTCCGATCCGGCGGACCCGCATCTTGCGGTGCACGACCGGCTGAACGACGGACCGGAACGCGGCGGCCTCGAACCGCTGCGCGCGCCGCAGGGCCTCGGCGGCGGAGACGGCCGGAGTCGAGCTGAGGCGCAGGAAGACCAGGCACGCCAGGCCGGCGGCGATCGCCCCGGCCGCCAGCCCGCGGGTCCAGCGCCATCGGGTTCGCGGCGCCGCTTCCAGGCGCGGCGCGAGCGCTTTCCACGCGGTGTCGACGGGAGGCAGATCGAGCGCCTCTTCCGTGGCCGTCGCCTGTATGTACAGCTCGATATCCCGCCGGAGATCCGCCAGCCGGCATTGCAGATCCCAGGAAGCGGCCAGCCGGCGCTCGATCTCCTCCCGCTTCTCGGGGGAGAGTTCGCCGTCCAAATAGGCGATGAGTTCCTCGTCACCCGGCGGTTTCATCGCGCTCCCTCTCCCGCAACGATCCCGATCTTTCTTCGTAGACCGTCCGGAACTTCCGCAACGCCCGCACCAGGGTCGGGCCGATGGATTCCACGTTCATTCCCAGAACGGTCGAGACTTCGCTGTAGGAGAACCCCGCGGCGCGCAGGCGCAGCACCTCGCGCTGTTTGGGTTCCAGTTCGCGCAGCGCCACGTTCGCCAGGCGCCGCCTCTCGCTGCCCAGTGCCATCTGTTCGGGATTCGGCGGCATGGTCAGCACCCGGCCGGAGACCTCGCGGGCGTGCTTCTCCCGCACGTTGCGCCGGCGGAGCAGGTCGATCACAAGGTTGTGGGCGAGGCGAAAGAGCAGACCGGCCTGCTGTTGGGACTCGCGGCCGCCGCGCCGGAGCTCCCAGATCCGGAGAAACGACTCCTGCACGATCTCCAGCGCGTCATCCCGGCTTCCGGCCAGCCGGAGCACATAGCGGCTGAGCGGAGCGTACTGCTCGTGAAAGAACGCCTCGAAGCTCTCGATTTCCGTCTTCCTTGCCACAGGACCACGCGCGGGCCGGCAAACCGCCCCTAATATGATAACGTTCGAGGGGCGGGATTCCGGACAACGCGCATCGGGTTTCCTGGGGAGGTACGGAACCGGGCGCCTCAAACGTTATCTCCGGCAGGGTCTCGTAAATCAATTTGCAGGGAGAAGCCATGCGGAACACCTGGTTGGAGATAATCGTGCTGCTGTTGGCGGCCGTAGCGCCTTGCCTGGGCCAGTTGGATCGCGGCGCGATGACGGGCGCGGTCACCGATTCCAGCGGTGCCGTCGTTCCCGGCGCGCGCGTCACCATCACCAACTCCGGCACCAAAGCCACCTATCAGACCGGAACCACCGGCACGGGCCAGTACCACATGC
>CAYOTD010000711.1:0-2942 GCA_964406685.1 uncultured Solibacteraceae bacterium
TACGACCCGTGCGCCGGATGGTGTCGGCCATCAGCCGGCCTTCGGCGATGGTGAGCGAGGCCGGCTTCTGAAGATAGATGTCCTTGCCGGCCAGAGCCGCCTCGATGGCCGGCTGCGCGTGCCAATGATCGGGAGTGGAGATGCAGACCGCGTCGATGCTCTTGTCCTCGAGCATCTCGCGGTAGTTCGTATAGGCCTTGACGGGCGCGAAGCCGCCGGCGCCGAGCGCCTTGGTGTAGCGCGATTCGATGAACTCCTTGCCGTCGGCCAGGCGCACCGTGTCGAGGTCGCAGACCGCCACGACGCGGGCCACCTCGGGATGCCTCAGGATGCCGGGCATCTCCGAACTGCGGGCGATGCGCCCGCAGCCGATCTGCCCGATCTGGATCCGGTTGCTGGGCGCGGTCTTTCCGAAGACGGTCGCCGGGACGATGGCTGCGGTCTGGAGAAACGCTCTTCTGGGCATGCGGGAGGACATGATCACCATGATATGCAAATGGCTGGGCGACAATGGTGACTGTGGGACCTCTCTATGTCCGTGTACATCCGCGCGATAACGTCGCCATCATCGCGAATCCCGGCGGTCTCGCGGCTGGCGCGGAGTTCGCCTGCGGGTTAAAACTGACCGAAGCGGTTCCGCAAGCGCACAAGGTGGCTTTGGCCGATGTCTCCCAAGGCGCGCCCATCCTGCGTTACGGCGAGACCATCGGATACGCGGCGCGGGCGATTGCGCGCGGCTCCTGTGTGCGGGAAGAGTTGGTGAGGCTGCCCGCCCCGCCCGCGCTCGACCGGCTGCCGTTGGCCACGACTGTGCCACCACCGGCCCCGCCGCTGGAGGGCTTCACCTTCGACGGCTATCGCAACCCCGACGGCTCGGTGGGCACGCGGAACCTGTTTGGGCTGTCGGCCACGGTGCAGTGCGTCGCGCCGACGGTGGCGTACGCCGTCAAGCGGATCGAGACGGAACTGCTGCCGCGCTACCCGGCGGTGGACGGCGTGGCCTCCATCACCCACACCTACGGGTGCGGGGTGGCCATCGACGCTCCCGGCGCGGCCATCCCGATCCTGACGCTCAGCAACATCAGCCATCACCCGAATCTCGGCGGCGAGCCGCTGTTGGTGAGCCTGGGTTGCGAGAAGCTGCAACCCGCGCGGCTGGGCGAGGGATTCGAGATCGTCCGCTTGCAGGATGCTGCACACCATGGCTTCGAGGAGATGGTGGCGGCCATTCTGCGCCTGGCGGAACGCCGGCTCGAACAACTGAACACGCGCCGCCGCGTGCCGTGCCCGGCCTCCGATCTTGTCGTCGGCCTGCAATGTGGCGGCAGCGACGCCTTCTCCGGCGTCACCGCCAACCCGGCGGTTGGCTTCGCGGCCGACTTGCTGGTGCGCGCCGGCGCGACCGTGATCTTCTCCGAGGTAACCGAGGTGCGCGATGCCGTGCATCTGCTTACGCCGCGGGCGGCGAACGAAGACGTCGGGCGCGCGCTGGTTCGCGAGATGGCCTGGTATGACGATTACCTGCGCCAGGGAGGAGTCGACCGCAGCGCCAACACCACGCCGGGAAACAAGCGCGGCGGGCTGGTCAACATCGTCGAAAAGGCTCTGGGCTCGGTGGCCAAATCCGGAACATCGGCGTTGACGGCGGTTACGGGGCCGGGCGAGCGGGTTTGCGCCAAGGGTCTGGTATTCGCCGCCACCCCCGCCAGCGACTTCGTGTGCGGCACGCTGCAACTGGCGGCGGGAATGAACCTGCACGTCTTCACCACGGGCGAGGGCACGCCCTATGGCCTCCGGATGGCGCCGGTGGTGAAAGTCTCTTCGCGGACGGTGCTGGCTGAGCGGTGGCCTGATCTGATCGACGTGGATGCGGGCCGAATCGCCACCGGCGCGGCTTCGATCGAGGAGGTCGGCTGGGAGATCTTCCGCCTGATTCTCGACGCGGCCAGCGGGCGCCACCGGACCTGGGCCGAGCGCTGGGGGCTCGACAACGGCCTGACTCTGTTCAACCCCGGCCCGGTGACGTAGGATAGGGTTCATGGATCGCCGTCAATTTATCGGATCGGGCGCAGCGGGTCTCGCTCATGGTTTCGCGGACCAGGCGCCGAAGCGGGTCGGACTGATCGGCTGTGGCTGGTATGGGAAGTGCGATCTGTTCCGTCTCATCCAGGTCGCTCCCGTCGAGGTCGTCTCGTTGTGCGACGTGGACAAGCGCGCCCTCGCCGAGGCCGCGGAACTGGTGGCCGGCCGGCAGGCGTCGAAAAAGAAGCCGCACACCTACGCGGACTATCGCGAGATGCTGAAGGAGAAGGACCTCGACATCGTCCTGATCGGCACTCCGGATCACTGGCACGCATTGCCGATGATCGCCGCCGTGCAGGCGGGCGCCGACGTCTATGTGCAGAAGCCCATCAGCGTGGACGTCGTCGAGGGCCACGCCATGCTGGCGGCGGCGCGCAAGCACAAGCGCGTCGTGCAGGTGGGTATGCAGCGCCGCAGCACGCCCCACCTGATGGAGGCGCGCGAGCGTTATCTGCAATCCGGCGCGCTGGGCAAGATAGGCCTGGTCGAGATCTACTGCTACTATCCCCTGCGGAATCGTCCCGACCCGCCCGACGCCGCGCCGCCCGAACACCTCGACTACGAGATGTGGACCGGCCCGGCGCCCATGCGGCCCTTCAACCCCATGGTGCACCCCGGCCAATGGCGCGCCTTCATGGAATACGGCAACGGCAACATGGGCGACATGGGGGTTCACATGCTCGACATGGTGCGGTGGATGCTTGGCCTGGGTTGGCCCAAGCGGATCTCGTCCACCGGCGGCATCCTGGTGAGACCGGCCGGCAAGTCCAACATCGCCGACACGCAGACGGCCACTTTCGAGTTCGACGGCTTGCGGGTGGTCTGGCAGCATCGCGCCTGGGGTGAAGCTCCCGATCCCA
>CAYOTD010000712.1:0-2942 GCA_964406685.1 uncultured Solibacteraceae bacterium
TCGAGTGGGGAATTTTCAACCGGCGTTATGGGGATTTTTGCACCGGCGCTGACACGCGGATCACCAGCGTGGGAAACAGGGTCCAAACAGGGTTCAACGCCTCGGGGGTCACCCAAAAGCGGCCATAGAGGGTCACCTCAAAACCGGCCAACGATAAACCCCGACCCAGGACGTTAACTCGGACGCGAGGGCGCTACCCTCCGTCGATGTGAGTAACGTCTTGAACGAAGAGAAGAAACAGCAAGTCATCGCGCTGGGACGGCTGGGTTGGTCGCTGCGGCGCATTCAGAAGAACACAGGTGTTCGCCGCGAAACCGCGGCCTCCTATCTGAGAGAAGCCGGGATCGCGGTGCGGCCACCTGGGGCGTGGGGACGGGCCGCGCCTGCAAAACCGGCCAACGAGGTGACCCCCGACTCCCTGCCGCCAAAACCGGCCGACGGCGCCAACGCCGAGCCGCTCGCGGCAAGACCGGCCAATGAGGTGACCACCGACTTTGGCGCGGAGTTGGCGCGCGAAACGACGCCGGCGCCCGGCCGCAGTCCCACGGCCAGCGCCTGTGAGATCCACCGGGAAGCCATCGAAGTGGGTCTCTCCCGAGGCCGCAACGCCAAGGCGATCTGGCAGGACCTGGTCGATGTCCAGGGCTTCACCGGCGGCTACCAGAGCGTCAAGCGCTTCGTGCGCAACCTGCTCGGCCGGCGGTCGCCGGAAGCCCGTGTGGTGATCGAGACCGCACCCGGAGAAGAGACGCAAGTCGATTACGTCACCGGTCCCATGGTCCGCGATGCCGCCAGTGGCAAGTACCGCCGCACGCGCCTCTTTGTGCTGACCCTGGGCTATAGCCGCAAATCGGTTCGGCTGTTGGTGTTTCGTTCCAGCTCGCAGACCCGGGCCGAACTGCACGAGCAAGCCTTCCGCAGGCTGGGCGGCGTGACCCGCGTCGTCGTGCTCGACAATCTGCGCGAAGGCGTGCTCGCCGCCGACATTTACGATCCCACGCTCAACCCCTTGTACCGCGACCTGCTGAAGCACTACAACGTCGTTGCGCTGCCTTGCCGCGCCGGGGATCCGGATCGCAAGGGGAAAGTGGAGAGAGGTGTCGGCCATGCCAAGAACACACCGCTGAAGGGCCTGCGCTTCGAGGGCCTTCCGGAGGCGCAGACTTATCTGGATCACTGGGAAGAGCGCTGGGTCGACACGCGCATTCACGGCACCACCAAGCGACAGGTGGCCGCCATGTTCACCGAAGAGCGGCCAGCTTTGCAGCCGCTGCCCATCGAGCCCTTCCGCTACTACCAATACGGCGAGCGCACGGTGCATCTGGACGGTTGCGTGGAAGTCGAGGCGGCCTACTACGGCGCGCCGCCGGGCTGGATCGGCCGGCGCGTCCAGGTGCAGTGGGACGCTCATCGGGTGCGTCTACTCAATCCCCATACCGGCCAGTTGCTGCGCGAGCACCTGCGCCAGGCCGCGGAGGACATCGCATCCACGACCAGGATCGTCCCAGCAGGACGCCGATCGGCACGCTGGCCTTGCTGGCGCGCGCCGACAAAGCCGGATCGCAGATCGGCGCTCTGTGCCGCGGGATGCACGGCAGAGACGGCGAAACCGCAGTGCGCCGCGTGCAAGGCGTTCTGGGGCTGGTCAAGAAGTACGGTGTTGCGACCGTCGAGGATGCCTGCGCCGCCGCGCTCGAGGTCGGCGTCTCGGAGTACCGCTTCGTGCACCGCTACCTCGAGCGGCACCCCCAACTGCCGCTGAGCTTGCGCCAGGTCGATCCGCTAATCCGCCAGCTCGCCCTGTACCGCGACTTCATCGAGAACAACACCAAGGAGAGTGAACTGTGAACGTGATAGAACTCGAACGCGCTCTACGACAACTCCGGCTCGGCGGCATGGCGGCCGTGCTGGAAACCCGGCTGCACCAGGCGCAAGCCGAACCCATGGCGCCCATCGATCTGATCTCGTGTCTGGTCGCCGACGAGCTCGACCGGCGCAGCGAGCGACTGCTCGATCGGCGCCGCGAACAGGCCGCCTTCCGCGACCCGCACAAGACCCTGGACAACTTCGACTTCAGTTTCAATCCGAAGATGAATCGCAGCCTAGTGTTCGACCTGGCTACGTGCGCCTTCGTCGGCCGACGGGAAGACGCGCTGTTTCTCGGTCCCGGCGGAACCGGCAAGAGCCACTTGGCGCAAGCCATCGGACAGGCGGCCATTCAACAGAATTACCGCGTGCTGTACCGCGAGACCCACGTGCTGCTGGACAACCTGGCCGACGCCGTGGCCGACGGCACGCGCAAGGAGTTTATGGAGTCGCTGGCCACCGTGCCGCTGCTCATCATCGACGACTTCGGCATGCGCAAACTACCGCTCACCGCGGCCGAGGATCTGCTGGAGATCGTCATGCGGCGCTACGAGCGCGCCAGCACGCTGCTCACTTCCAACCGTCCCGTGGAGGACTGGGGAAAGCTGCTGGGCGACGTGGCCGCGGTCACGGCCATGCTCGACCGCATCCTCCATCACGGCCATGTGCTCAAGTGCGGTCCGCGGAGCTGGCGCACCAAAACGGCCGCCGCGACAGCGGGAGATACCCAATGACTTCGTCAACGGGGGCTTCGCCCCTGCGACCCCTACACAAAACGCAAAACCTCCCTATGAAGGAAAAACGAAAGCAGCCGGCGCCCTCCCGTTGGTCGGGCCCGGGGCACTACGCGTCAGGCCGGGCTTGCAGAAAACGCTTGCGCGAACCGGCTCCGGCAAGGTAAAACAACTTCATGTCCTAGGCGCGGTCCGTTGGCCGGTTTTGAAGTGACCACATATGGCCGGTTTTGAGGTGACCCCCGAGGCTCGACCGCTTCCGCATCGTTGCCAAGATGAACAAGGCTTTGGATGAGGTCCGCGCCGCCGAATCCCGCGAGATGGCCCGCGCCGGACACGCGC
>CAYOTD010000713.1:0-2939 GCA_964406685.1 uncultured Solibacteraceae bacterium
AAGGTGGCGGCCATCCTGTCGGTAGTGGAGAGTTGCCGGCGGATGAAGATCCCGATCCGGCAATACCTGGCGGCGGTGCTGCCCGGCCTGGCCGACACCCCCATTCAGCGAGTTGCCGACCTCACTCCCGCTGCTTGGGCCGCCGCCCGCCGGTAACCCCGACCGCCGCCTTTGTCAATCCTGTAGTTGCTCAGACGGATACGGTCCGTCGGTGACGAGGGCGACATTGAGGAGCACCGGCGTCTGCCCCATCTTGTAGGCTGCCGGGTCGGAGACCTCCGGCACGCCGTCACCGGTCGTGTCGGCCCAGCTTGACGTTGTGATCTCCGTGGCGCCTTCGTCCTGAAGCCTGTCCGTGCGCCAGTCGGCGTTCTGCCGCCAGAAATGGCATGGAGCGGGCGTTGAGGTTGAATTCCAACTGAATGACTCCAGGCGGGCGATGGGACCCGGCGCGGCGATCTGGCCGGTCAGCCAATAGTCGCACCCGCCGGCAAGCCGGACGCTCCGGGCCATCCGGGACGGACGCCGGTCAGGCCGCGCCGGGCGCCGTGTGCGAGGGGTAGCAGGGTTTCGCACCGACATCGGACAAGTGATCATGGCAGTGCCGGCCGATCCGCAGACGATGGAGGATCCATCGCCCGGGCAGGCGTCCAGTTCCGCGACGGATCTGGGCTGAGTGGTGAAGGTCACGTGCACGGGGGCGCTTCCGGCGGTCAGCGGGGAGGTGAGGCCGTAGCCCGATAACTCATCCAGGGTGTCATATGTCGAGCTGACAAAAATCCCTGTGACACTCAGTCCATCCTTGCCGGTGATCGGTTCGGCGAACCAATTCGTGGGCGCGGTCAGGTTCGCCAGGTCCGGCAACGCCTGGGGGAACCCCATCCAGAAATCGGAGATGCCGTCCACCGATGTCTCCCACGGACAGACGGATCTGCCTGCCGGGAACCAGAATGGGGCAACTCAGCCGCGAAGTCAACGAAGGAGCCGCCCTAGTACATGGATATTACTCGGTAATAGTTAACCGCTTTGTGTATGAAACAGTGGTTAACACCCCGGCCCGCAGAGGCGCGGAGTTCCGCTCGACTCCGCGCTCTCTTGGGAAGTCTGGCTGCGCACACGGGGATTCCGGTTGCGGCGGCGTCCCTACCGGTGGCGCTTGTTGAAGGCGCGGACCTGTTTGTGGATCAGCTTCCACTTGCGCTTGCGCTCCAGCGCCGCCAGCGGATCGGCCATGGACTCGTGCCATTGCGCTTCGGCGCGCAGCTTCCGGAAGCTGGCCCAGCGATCCGCGTCCAGTTGCCCGCCGTCGAGGGCCGCGGATACGGCGCAGCCCGGCTCGCCCGAGTGGGTGCAATCGCGGAAACGGCAGCCCCCGGCGATGGCGGTGATTTCGTCAAAAACGGCATCGACGCTTTCCGGATTTAACCACAATTGCAGTTCCCGCAGGCCGGGCGTATCGATCAGCGCTCCGCCTTCCGGCAGAGGAGTGAGTTCCCGGCGGATGGTGGTGTGGCGGCCGCGGGAGTCGCTCATTCGAACCTCGCGGGTCAGAAAACGCTCCTCGCCGAGCAGCCGGTTGGCGATGGAGGACTTGCCCACGCCGGAAGAGCCGAGCAGGGCGATGGTCGCTCCCGGGGCGAGGAACCGGCGGAGGGCGTTGAGCCCGCGCGGATCGAGAGTGCTGGCCGCCACCACCGGCGTGTTGCGCGCGATCGAAGCGGTCTCGACGATCCGGCCCGCCAGATCGGCGCACAGATCGGCTTTGTTCAGCACGACGACAGGCGTGGCCCCACCTGCGGCCGCCAGGGCCAGGTACCGCTCCAGCCGGCGCAGGTTGAAATCGCCGTCGAGCCCGCAGACGAGGAAGACCACGTCGACGTTGGCCGCCAGCGGCTGTTCCTGTCCGCGAGCGCCCGCCGCGCGGCGGGAAAGACACGTGCGCCGCGGCAGAACGGCTTCCACCAGCGCCAGATCCGGGCCCACGACGCGCGCGGCAACCCAGTCGCCGGTCACGGGCAAAGCGGCGCGGCCGGGCGCGCGGTGGTACAGCCCGCCGGAAGGCTCCGCGTGGAGGGAACCCTCCTCGGCAAGCAGGTAGTAGAGATCGCGCTGGGCGACGGCCACGCGGGCCAGAATCATCCCTTGTTGCGCGTGGGAAGAGAAGGCGCCAACAACGGCCTGATCGGCGCCGAGACGTTCGAGATGCATGGAATTGTTCGCTCCTGTATCCGCACATGGACACAACACCAGTTGGGGCTCGCACCGGCGAGCCCGCCGCGTGGACCGGTGCTAGCGAACAATATCCGGCAAATCACCAGAGTAACCCAAAGCGGGACGGGGCGTCCCCCCCAGGTCCGGGGACCCACCGTACGGCTTGGGGTAGCATGGAGGTGGAACTCACGTGAAACCTGAGCAGTGGCGGCGGTTCAAGCAGGCGGCGAAGCGGGAGGCGGCGGGCGACGTCCCGCTCGCCTTGCTGGTGGACAGTCCCTGGATTCCGGGATTCCTGGGCGTCAATCACCTGGATTACTACCTCGACGAGGAGGTCTGGTTCGAAGGCAACCGGCGGATCGTCGAGGAGTTTCCGGAGATCCTCTTCATTCCTTCCTGGTGGCCGGAGTTCGGCATGGCGACCGAGCCGTCCGCTTTCGGCTGCAAGATCCGCTTCTGGCCCGACCGGACGCCGGACATCGCGCCGTGCCTGAAGAGCATCGACGACGCCGAGGGCCTGACCGCGGCCAACCCGGCCACCGACGGCCTGATGCCCCTCGCCCTGCGCCAATGGACCACGCGGAAGCAGCGCATCTTCGACGCCGGCTACACGATTCCCTTCGCCGCGGCGCGCGGCCCGGTCTGCCTGGCGTCCTTCCTGCGCGGCATCACAGGGTTGATGCTGGACCTGGTGGAGCGGCCCGGGGAGGCGCATCGCCTGCTGGAGG
>CAYOTD010000714.1:0-2937 GCA_964406685.1 uncultured Solibacteraceae bacterium
ATCACGATCGCGTTGGGTCGCATCGCCGCCAGCGTGTTCAGCGTATCCACCAGCGATTCGCCCTTGGAAAGGCTCGACCCGGCGGCGGTGATCGAGACGATGTCGGCGCCCAGCCGCTTGGCCGCGATCTCGAAGCTGGTGCGCGTGCGCGTGGAGGCCTCGAAAAACATGTTCACCACCAGCTTGCCGCGCAGCGTGTCGAGCCTGCGGGCGGGCTGGTTCTGCGTCGTCTGAAAGTCCTTCGCGCGGTTGAGTATGGCTTCGATCTCGGCGCGTTCGAGGGTCTCGATTCCCAGCAGCCCGGCCTGCATTTCCCGGCTCCTCCGTCTAGACTTTCTCGACCAGCAGGACTTTTTCCATGCCGTCGACTTCCTGGAACTTCACCTCGACGATCTCGTTCTCCCTGGTCTGCACCATACGGCCCACGTAGCGCGCCTCGATGGGCAGCTCGCGCCAGCCGCGGTCGATCAGCGCCAGAAGCTGCACCCGCGCCGGCCGCCCGTGGTCGAACAGGGCGTCCAGCGCGGCGCGGATCGTGCGTCCCGTGTAGGGCACATCGTCCATGAGGATGATGTCCTTCCCGGTCACCGGAAACGAGATCTCGGTGGCGTTCAGCACCGGCTGCGTAGCCACGGTCGACAGGTCGTCGCGGTACAGGTTGATGTCGAGAATCCCCACCGGGATGGCGCGGCCCTCCAGCGATTCGATCTTCGCCGCCAGCCGCTGCGCCAGCGGCACCCCCCGCCGCCGGATGCCGATGAAGGCCACCCGGTCGAGGTCCTGGCTTCGCTCCAGGATCTCGTGCGCCAGCCGCACCATGGTGCGGTCCATCTCCGAGGCGCTCATCAATTGGGATTTGACACGGGTCTCAATGCTCATGGGGCGCAGCCATCCAAACACGCCAGCGTAACACACGCGCTTTCGTGGGGCCAAGCTTTCAGCTTGCCGCCGGGCTTCCGCTAGGCGTCCATCTACAATCGAGGTAGCCACTATGATAGCGGTCGCAAGCAAGGAGTTGAGGAACCGGCTGGGGCGCTACCTTTCGCTGGTGCAGAAGGGCGACACCGTCCAGGTGACCTCCCGGGGAAAACCGGTCGCTTGCCTGGTGCCGGCTGGAGACGATCTTCCCGCAGCCGCCCGAGCTCTGGCTCAGGTAGCTTCCAAGGGTGCGCTCCGGTTGGGAACCGGACGACTGAAGCCGCGCAGAAGAGCCGTGCCGCTACGTCCGGGAAAGCTTGTAGAGGAGACGATCGCCGATCAGAGGCGCTGAGGTGACGGCTTCGCCACTGACCGGGATCCGGACGCGTTCGCCCTTGGAACCGGCCTCGGAAACCGTTAAGATTGAGGAGATGGGAGATATCCCGGCAGTCACTTTGGAGTCCGTGCTCTCACAGGCCCGCCGGTTGAGCGCTTCGGACAAGGTGCGCTTGCTCGAGGCTATTCTTCCCGAGATCGAGACGGCTGTAGAGGGCAACAGCGCAAACGCGCTCCGGAATTGCTACGGGCTGTTTTCGGATCTAGGCCCGGCCCCGTCAAGCGGCGACATCGACGAGATCCGGAACGAGATGCTTCAGGGCTTTCCGCGGGCTGACGCCGCATGATCGCAGCCGTTGCAGATACCCACACCGTTCTCTGGCACCTCGCAGCGGATCAACGGCTGTCGAACGCCGCGAGGTCATTCATCGAAGCCGCCGCAGCGCGGGGCGACCGCATCGGAATCTCCGCCATCACGTTCGCCGAAGTCGTTTACCTGGTCGAGAAGCAAAGGATCGCGAAGCAATGGTCGGATCGGCTCTTCGCCTTGGTTCAGGATGCGCGAAGCGTCTTCGTCGAAATCCCTCTGACGAGCAGCATCGTCGCCGATCTGCCGAGACTGCCCCGCGAAGAAGTGCCGGATCTGCCTGACCGCCTGATCGCCGCCACGGCACTTTCGCTTCAGGTCCCCGTGATCAGCCGGGATAGGCGAATTCAATCCTCCAACCTCTGGTGTGTCTGGTAGAAGTCTCCACCCCAGCCGCCAGGGTCCTTTGAGCCGATCGGCATGACTCGGTCATGACTCCGGTGACCGGAACCGTCAGCGATCTGGGCAACGCCTCTCTGGTACTCCCCGAGGCGTGAAGCGGATCCGGCCTCCTGGGCGAGCATCTGGTTGTGTAGTCAGACTGCACCGGTCAGAAGAAGTGAAACGGTCCGGCTATTGATAAATGTCTTTCTCACGACTAGAACAATATTGACGTATACACGAAATTGACGTACGATAGAAACATGGCAATTGCACTTCGCCAAGTCGCATTCAGCCTTCGAAGTCGGCTGACACTTGAGGCTCTCGAGACCCTGCTTCGAATCCCGGCGAACAGGATAGTTGAATCGGCTCTGGAAGCTTACGTTGCGGGGCTTCCTGAAGCTGACAAGCGGCTGCTGGAATCCCTGGTCAGCCGGGCATCAGAGCACGAGGCGGCACTAGAATCGTCGACAAAGACCCGCGGCTCTGAGGTCCACGAGGGCCAGACGGTCAAAGGAAAGTCTTTCAACTACCGGGGGTCCCTCGACGAGGGACTCGTTATCTTGTTCGAGAACTCACAGCCGTTGAAGATCCCGCCCGAGTCGATAGCGAAGATCCGCACAGAAATCCGAGAACGTCGTGGTCCGGCGCTGATGGGTGCGATTTTTGCTCCACTCCTGCCTGGATCTATTGGGGAAGCTGTTGCGCGGAAACACGGAATCAGCCCCATCAACCTCAGTTACGTTGTTCCGCTGCTGGTCAACAGTGGAGAGGTTCACGCTTTCAAGAAGGGCCGGTATTGGATGGTCAGTCCCGCCGCGAAACGCTGACAGCCGCCTGGGACTGGATTGGAGTGAGGACAATGATGGAACGTACACAACAGAGAATGCCCGGAAAAGCGTAGAAAGTAGCGACTCTCACCCCGGAAGGCGTGG
>CAYOTD010000715.1:0-2928 GCA_964406685.1 uncultured Solibacteraceae bacterium
GTGCTGGAGCAGCACGAATACACCTGCGAACGCTACCGCGAGTTCACCGACAAGCTGACGCGGTTTCTGCTGTCGGGGGTGAGGCTGAGCGAAACGCCGGCCCCGGTCACGCCCGGAACAGAGGCTCGACGCCCCTGGTGGAAGCGAGCAGGGCGTCCTGCTCGGCCTTCTTCATCGGAGTGAAGCCGGCCGCGATGTCCAGAGCCCTGCGGTAGAGCCGCTCGTCGCCCGGCGGGACGGCAGCGGTGATCTCCTGCGACAGAGTGAAGCGCACCGCCTTGGCCGCCAAGGCGGGGTCGGCGACCGGCTTGTACCAGCACTTGGCGTGCGTGCGCGGCTCGCCCTTCGGCCAGGGTGAGTAGGCCATGGCCTTCAGCGCCAGCCGCGCCATGCCTTTCTCTTTCGCTTTGGCCAGAATCTGCGGGCCGAAGTTGCCCTGGGCGAACAGGACGAAGTTCACCGGGAACAGGATCGAGTCGAGCTTCATCCGGTCCATCAGGGCGATGGCGGCTTCGGCGTTGTGCGCCGAAAAGCCCAGGTAGCGCACCTTGCCCTCCTGCCGCGCCTTGAGAAAGGCCTCCCCCGCTCCGCCCGGCGCCAGGATCTTCTCGACGTCCTCCATCGAGCTGACGGCATGGAACTGGTACAGGTCGAAGTGATCGGTGTGGAGGCGCTTGAGAGACTGCTCCAGCTCGGCGCGCGCGCCGGCGGCGTCGCGCTTCTGCGTCTTGCACGCCAGAAAGACGTCCTTGCGATACGGTTTCAGCGCCGGTCCCAGTTTCTGCTCGGCTTCGCCCCGGCCGTAAGACGGAGCGACATCGAAATAGTTGATGCCCCGCTCCACCGACGCCGCCACCTCCCGGTCGGCGCCGGCTTGCTCCATGCCCATGACGACGATCCCCCCGAACGCGATGACCGACAGCTTTACATCGTCGCGGTAGACGCGCTTGGGAATCGGCCGCGCGGCCAGGCCCAGTCCGGCCGCGGCCTGCCCCGCCACGGCGGATTTCAGAAAGCTCCTGCGTACCATGATGACCGCTATTCTACACGCCCGGAACTCCTGGTTGCGCAAGCGCTTCCGGAGGCGTCAAGATAAGTAAGTAAAGGATCTTTTTCGACCAGAGGCTCCCCGACCGGGGAGCAATCTAAGGACACTCGTAATGAAACCTTCCTTCTCATCCAAACCGGGCGCGGAAATCAGCAAGAAGCTGGCGCGACGCAGGGAGCACCCCCTGGACGTCTTCTTCACGCCCAACAACATCGCGGTGATCGGCGCCACCGAAAACGTGGGCACGGTGGGGCGCACGACGCTGCAAAATCTGATCAGCTCGCCGTTCGGCGGGGCCGTGTTCCCGGTGAATCCGAAGCGCAACAGCGTGCTCGGCATCAAGGCCTACAAGAGCATCTCGGAGGTCCCCGAACAGGTGGACCTGGCCGTGGTCATCACCAAACCCGCCACCATTCCCGGCATTATCCGGGAGTGCGGCGCCAACGGCGTCAAGGGCGCCATCGTCATTTCGGCCGGTTTCAAGGAAATGGGTCCGGATGGGGCGGCGCTGGAAGTGAAACTGCTGGAGGAAGCGCGCAAAGCCGGCATCCGCATCATCGGCCCGAACTGCCTGGGTTTCATGTGCCCGCTGACGGGGGTCAACGCCACCTTCGCCGCCGGCATGGCGCGGCCCGGCAACGTCGGCTTCATCAGCCAGAGCGGCGCGCTGTGCACCGCGGTTCTCGACTGGAGCTTCCGCCAGCAGGTGGGCTTCAGCGCGTTCATTTCCATCGGTTCGATGATCGACGTCAACTGGGGCGACCTGATCACCTACCTGGGCCGCGACCCGAAGACGCGCAGCATCCTGCTCTACATGGAATCCATCGGCGACGCGCGCGCCTTCCTGTCGGCCGCGCGCGAAGTCGCTCTTACCAAGCCAATCATCGTGATCAAGGCCGGACGGACGGCGGCGGGCGGCAAGGCGGCGGCTTCGCATACCGGTTCGCTGACCGGGTCGGACGACGTGCTGGACGCCGCGTTCCGGCGCAGTGGCGTGCTGCGGGTAAACTCGATCTCTGAGCTGTTCTACATGGCCGAGGTGCTGGCCAAGCAGCCGCGGCCCAAGGGGCCGCGCCTGACGGTGGTCACCAACGCCGGTGGGCCGGCCGTGCTAGCCACCGACGCGCTGATCACCGCCGGGGGCGAACTCTCCGAGATCTCGCCCGAGACGATGACGGCTTTGAACGAGGTGCTCCCGGAGACCTGGAGCCACAACAATCCCATCGACATCATCGGCGACGCAACGCCCGAGCGTTACGCCAAGGCGCTGGAAATCGCGGCCAAGGATCCCAACAGCGACGGAATGCTGGTCGTGTTGACACCCCAGGCGATGACAGACCCCACCCAGATCGCCGAGCACCTGAAGCCATACGCCCGGGTCGGCGACAAGCCGGTGCTGGCAAGCTGGATGGGCGGGCCCAACGTGGAGGCCGGCGAGCGCATTCTGAACGGCGCCAACATCCCGACCTTTCCGTACCCAGACACCGCCGCGCGCATGTTCGAGTACATGTGGCGCTACAGCAGCAGCCTGCGCAGCCTCTACGAGACGCCGATATTCCCCAAGGGCGCCGAGGCGGTGGCCAACCGCACCCTGGTCGAGGAGATCATCGGCAAAGCGCGCGGCGAGGGCCGCACGATCCTGACCGAGTTCGAATCCAAGCAGGTGCTGGCGGCCTACGGGATTCCGACCGTGCCCACCGAGATCGCCCGCACCGAGAACGAAGCCGTTGCGGCGGCCGGGAAGATTGGCTTCCCGGTGGTGCTGAAGTTGTTCTCCGAGACCATCACCCACAAGACCGACGTCGGCGGCGTGAAGCTGAACCTGGCCGACGCGGCGGCGGTCAAGGCAGCGGCTGCTGGGCGATGGCTGGACATCCTTC
>CAYOTD010000716.1:0-2923 GCA_964406685.1 uncultured Solibacteraceae bacterium
AGGAACGCGCCGCCTGGCGGCCGCTGAGGCGCGCCGCGGTAGCGAGCATGCGCGAGAAGACGCCGGCGTAGCGAAACCGCTCCCTTCGGTTGCGGCTCAGGAGCCGAGCCGCGACCGTCAGGGAGCGGTCCTCAGTGCATCGTCTGCTTGTACTCGCCGGTGGAGGCATCCACGATGATGGAGTAGTTGCTGCGGCTGATCGACTCGCCCCAGATCACGCGCCAGCAGGGGTTGGTGAACCGCGGCGTCAGCTCGAGCTGAAAGTTGATCGGCATGCCAGGGTTCTTCTTGACATACTCGGCCGACTTCTTGAGCGCGGTTTTGTACACTTCGTCCGTGTCGGTCTTCAGCGCGGCGATCAGGAACGGCTTGCTGCACGTAAGTTTCTTCCGGACCGGCGAAGACGCCCTTGTGGAGGTTGCCCGCGGATTCGATGGCCGACCAGGTATACGTGCGCGCCCGGCCGCGAAAGGGCGAGACAAAGGTCGCCTGCCAGGCTCCGGACTTGCCCGGTTCGGCTTTGACTTCCGGCAGTTGCAGGCTGCCCAGCCGCAGGGCCTGAACGTCCGCCGCCCAGCCGCGGGCGTTGGCGTACATCTGGTGGAAGGCTTGGCGCCCGGTGACCGGTTCGGCCGGCTTGGGAGGCTCCTTCTTCTTCTCGGTGGCCTGTTTGGGCGCCTCCGAACACCCTGCAAGCGTCAACAGAAGCATCAAAGGAATAGAAAGCCGTTTCATGGTGCCATCATTTTACCCCACCTGCACGGCGGGGGACCGGAAACCGTATGCCATAATATAGAAAACCCGTTTCGAGGGGGTTACCCATGAAACAGCGCGTTTCGATGCTGCTTCTCGCCGGGTTGACGGCGGTAGCGGTACTATCCTGGGCGCAGCAGACCCAGCCTCCGTCCCAGCAAACTCCCCAAACCGGCGGTGCGACTTCGACGACCCCTTCCACGACACCCGGATCGACCACCACCGTTCCCTCCACCGGCACGCGTGATACCCGCACCCAGCAGCCGACCTGGGACAGCCGGCAACAGCAACAGGACCAGCTCTCCAACATGGACATGCGGCGCCCGATCTACCTCTCCGGCAAGGTGCTGCTGGAAGACGGCACGCCTCCCGGCGAGCAGGTTATCATCGAGCGGATCTGCAACGGAGTGGTCCGGCCCGAGGCCTACACCGACAGCAAGGGCCGTTTCAGCTTCCAGCTTGGCCAGAACGCCGGCATGTTCGCCGACGCCAGCACCGGAGGCTACTCCGGCATGGACGGCCTCGGCGCGGCTTCGCGCAACTCCCGGGGAGGGCTGGGCGGTATGTCGGGAGGGATGTCCGAACGGGAGTTGATGGGATGCGAGCTGCGCGCCAGCCTGCCCGGATTCCGGTCGCAGGTGGTCAACCTGGCCGGCCGCCGTTTCATGGATAACCCCGATGTCGGAACCATCATCCTGAAGCGGCTCGGCAACGTCGAGGGGAGAACGATCAGCGCCACCACGGCGCTGGCTCCCAAGGACGCCCGCAAAGCCTTCGATAAGGCAAGGAATCACGCCCGGAAGCAGAAGTGGCCCGAGGCGCAGAAGGAGCTGGAAAAGGCCGTCGATCTCTACCCGAAGTACGCCGCCGCCTGGCATTCCCTCGGGCAGGTCCACGAGAACCAGAACAACGCCGAAGCCGCGCGGAAGGCCTACTCCGAAGCGCTGTCGGCCGACCCCAAGTTCATCAACCCCTATCTGCAACTGGCCCAGATGGCGGCGCGGGAAGCCCGGTGGCAGGAAGTGGCCGACACCACCGACCGCATCGTCAAGCTCAACCCCTTCGACTATCCGCAGGCCTTCTTCTACAACGCGGTCGCCAAGTTCAACCTCCACAAGCTGGACGACGCGGAGTCCAGCGCGCGCGAAGCGCTGAAGATCGACACCGATCACCGCATCGCCAAGACCAGCCACCTGCTGGGCGTCATCCTGGCGCAGAAGCAGGACTACAAAGGCGCGGCCGAGCAGATGGAGAACTACCTGAAGTTCTCTCCCAACGCCAAGGACGCCGAACAGGTCCGCAAGCAGATCGAGGAGATCCGCGGCATCACCGCCGCCAACGCGGCTCCGCAACCATGATCGCCGCGCGCTTTTCCGCTACGATGTAAGTAAGTCTAGTGTTCCGATTCGAAACAGCGGGAGAATCGCACGGTGAGTGCCTTGTCGCCACTCTGACCGGCTTGCCGGCCGGGGTTCCCATTTCCCTGGAGGCGGTTAACCGCGAGCTCTGGCGGCGCCAGCAGGGATACGGCCGCGGCGGCCGCATGAAGATCGAAACCGACCGGGCGGAGATCGTCGCCGGTGTCCGGCACTCCTTCACCATTGGCGCGCCCGTCGCCGTCCTTATCCGAAACCGCGACTGGGTGAACTGGACCGAATCGCTTCCGGTGGAAGCCGGCGAGGAGGACAAGAAAAGGCCGGTCACCCGGCCGCGTCCCGGCCACGCCGACCTGGCCGGCGCCATCAAGTACGATCTTCGCGACGCCCGCTATATCCTGGAGCGGGCCAGCGCGCGGGAGACCGCGGCGCGCGTCGCCCTGGGCGCGCTCGCCAAAGCCTACCTGCGCCAGTTCGGTATCCAGGTGCTGAGCCACGTGATCGCGGTGGGCGGCGTCCGCCTGGACCGCGCCGCGGATTGGGAGGAACTGGAGGCCCTCAGCCGCAAGGAGGACGTCCTGCTGGGCTGCGTCGACCCGGCCGTGGAGGAGCGCATGAAGGCCGTCGTTGACGAGGCCTATCGCGGCGGCGACACGGTGGGCGGCGTCTTCGAAGTGGTGGCCCGCGGCGTGCCTCCCGGGTTGGGATCCCACGTCAGTTGGGACACGCGCCTGGACGGGCGGCTGGCGCAGGCCATCGTCTCCATTCAAGCGGTCAAGGGCGTCGAGATCGGA
>CAYOTD010000717.1:0-2917 GCA_964406685.1 uncultured Solibacteraceae bacterium
CGGGCGGAACTCCTGCGAGGTGCGTTCTTCCGAACGGACCACGCGCCGGACGCTGGGAGCTTTGGACGGCGCGGAGGGCGCCGCCGCCGGCGTGGTGGCCGGACGGGCGGGCGCGGTTACGGCCGGGGCGGGGGAGTCCCCCTTAAAGTTGTTGTACAGCAGATACGCGGCGACCAGGCTCAGACCCGCCAGGATCGCGGTCTTCTTCGGATCGGCGCCGAGGGTGATCTTCACTTCTTCTCCTCCTCGGCCGGCGCCGGCGGAGCGCCCGATCCGTCGTCCTCGACGAAGGCGTTCAGCCGCATCGCCACGTTCAGCATGCCGCTGGCCGGCTGCGGCGCCGCCGTCAGGCTCTCCATGATCAGCAGCCGCGGCAGCCGGTCCAGGGCGTTGATGAACTCGACCAGGTCCGCGTAGCTGCCTTCGTAGTTGCCGGTGATGATCAGCATGCCGAGGGTATCGCTGCCCTCGATCGGCTCGAAGTTGAAGCTGTGCTCCTTGGGCTTGACGCCCGCCGTCTGCGCGGCCTTCCCCAATTCCTGCATCAGCGTGGAATAGGCCGTCCGGCGGGCCAGGAAGTGCTGCCGGATGAAGCGGTCGCCTTCCGTGCGGCCCTTCTCCACCTTCGCCGCCAGGTTGCGCAGCCGGATGATCTCGGTCTGCCGCTGCCCGATCTCGCGCCGCAACCCCGTCAGCCGCTGGCCCAGTTCCTCGGCCGATCCTCCGATCGGCCGCACCACCAGGAACGCCGCCACCAGGTTCGCCGCCGCGAGGGTGCCCAGCAGGACGCGGAACAGGAAGCGCGGGTCCCGCCCCAACCGCGCGTCCAGCCGCGGCAGCTTGTTCGCCAGTTTTCGGATCGGCAGCGCCATTTGCGTTTCCCTATAGCTTTTGCAGGTAGTTCACGCTGACCCGGTAGCGGTACAGCGGCTCGTTCTGCGACGGCGGCAGCCAGTTGTGCAGGCTCGTGGGGCCGAAGCGCGGCGACTTCTCCAGCGTCATCAGCAACTGGAGCACCGGCTCGCTGGAGGTCGCGCCCACCACCATCTGGAGTGAGATCTCGTTGTGCGCATTCACCTCCGGGCGTACCGAAACCAGGCGGACGTTGTGCGGCATCACTTCTTCCAGGTCCGAGAAGATCTTCGTCCAACTGATACCCTTGCGCTGGAGCAGCGTGTTCAGCAGCAGGCTGCGCTCCAGCACCTCGGCGTTCTCCGGCCGCCGGATCAGCGCCTCCAGCCGGGCCTGCTCGGCGGCCAGCCGGCTGGCCTGCGACTCCAGCTTCGCCACCGCCTCCCGCGAATCGGTCATGTCGGCGTGCTCGACCACGGCCAGGCGAATCATCACCACCAGCCCGCCCACCAGCAGCGCCGCCAGCAGGATCGAAGCCGCCACCAGCGGCCGGTCCCGCCGGAACGGCTCGCTCGCCAGGTTGATTTGAATCCGCGTCGACATCCCGCCTTCAGTCCTCCACCGCTTCCAGGTATCCCAGCAGCCCGGCATTGTTCCGGCCCGGCGCGCCGAAGCGGGAGCGCAGCAGCGACGGTGTCAACCCCAGCTCCGCCTCCGTGCGCGCGGCCAGCTCCGCCCCCAGCCCGCCGAACCCGCAGGCCAGCAGGCGCTCGGGCTTACCCTTCAGCTCGTCCTCCACGTAGGCGAAGGTCGGGTAGAGCACTCCCATCACTTCGTCCATCTCCACTCGTGTCAGTTCGACGCAGCGCAGCAGCTTCAACTGCCCCCGGTTCAGGACGCACACCGTAAGTGCCCGGCCGCCGATGCGAACCAGCACCGTCATGCCGTCCGCCGGCGCCAGAGCGAGGGCCGCCAGCGAAGAGACCGTGACCACTCCCGGCTGAAACCCGGCCGCTCGAAACGCCGCTTCGTAACGCGCTACCACTTCCAGCGCCACCACCGCCGCGATCACCTCCACTCGCTTCCCGCCGTTGACGACCGTTTGGGACTGAAAGCTGATGGCAGCCGACTCGATGTCGAACGGAACCGTCTTCTTGATCCGGAACCGCACCAGGGACAACCGTTCGGCATGGTCCGAGGGGAACGAGTCGAAGTCCAGAACGCTGACCCGCGCGGCGTAGTCCGGCAGGATCAAGGCCGCGCGCCGGGTCTTCCGGTTGCCGTTGCCGGGGGCGATCCGCCGCGCCTGCGCGGTGAGCGCATCGGCCTGCAAAACGTTGTCCCGCAAAGGGGATACCGACACGACGCCGGGCTCGAGCGGCTGAAACCCGATCTCCGGATGAGCCGCGCACCGCGCCCAAGCGATGCCCTCTTCGCTCAACTCGAAGGCATACTCAGCCGGCGGGTCCTTGAGCAGGTGGCCCAGCCGTCGCCAGACGCTCATCGGCCACACCCTTCTTGCACACAACCTCTCACATCAGTATTGACGCCCCACCGCGCCAAGGTGTTGAGAGGAATCCACCGGATGAACTTCGAACACCCTTGGTGCGAGCACTATCCCGCTCACCCGTCCGAGGAGGGCATGCCGTCCTGGTCATTCCGGGAACTCGGACGCAAGGATCGTGAGAATCTGGCGCCTCAGGGCGGGCGCATCCGAGATCGCGGCCTCCCACACCACCGGCCAGAGCAGGCCGAAATACTCGTGTACCAGGATGTTGCGGAAGGCGATGATGTCCGTCCAGGGAACGGATTCGTACTGTTCCCGCAGGGTGGCCGACAGGCGGGACGCTGCTTCTCCCATCACGGTGAGGCGCTGGCCGACGGCGAAACGCAGTGCCTCGTCGTTCCGTAGATCCCCGTAGTGCTTTCCCGAGATGATTCTGGCGAGGGAGTCGATCGTCTCGAGGATGTCTTCCAGCCTCTGCTGGTCACGCCGCGTAGAGGACGCGCGCTTCGGCCAGGACCGTTGGCCGGACCCGAGGCTTGAGACCCTCCTTGCCGACCA
>CAYOTD010000718.1:0-2894 GCA_964406685.1 uncultured Solibacteraceae bacterium
CGCCCTCAGCGGCACCGCCATCGTCGATCCGCTCAGCAACAACACGGCGTTTCCCGGCGGCATCATCCCCACCAGCCGGCTCAACTCGAACGCGCTGAAGCTCCTCGCGCTTTACCCCGACCCCAACTTCGTCGGACCCGGCACGATCAACTACACCTCCGCCGCCGCCAGCGTCCAGAACTGGCGCGAGGAGATCGTGCGCATCGACCACAGTTTCTCGGACGCCTTCAAAATCTACGGCCGCGCGATCATCGACAGCACCTACGTCCGCAACCCCTACGGCGGATCGGGCACCACCGGTTCTTACACCCCCTTCGCCGGAATCGCCGAGACGCAGTCCGACCGGCCGGGCAAGAATATCGTTTTCAACGTATCCAATGTCATCACACCCACGGTCCTGAACCAGGCCAACGTTGCCTACGCCCGCCGTTACTTCGACATGTTCGCGCGCTCCGACCGCGCCAACCGCGCCACGCTCGGCATCGATCTGCCCGAGCTGTATCCCGAGAACAAGGGCAACCTGATTCCGCAGCTTTCTCTCACCAACTACGCCGGCATCAACGTGTCGGGCGGGGGACACAAAGAGCTCTACACGATCGAATTCTCCGACACTGTTTCCAAGCTCGCCGGGAAGCACGTCTTCAAAGCCGGGTTCTACTTCATGAACGGCGGCAACTACGAGCAGAAGTTCGCCCCGCTGACCAAGGGCGGCTTCTCGTTCGACACCAGCCTTGCCAGGAACGCCGTGGCCAACCTCCTGCTCGGTTTGCCCAGCGCCTACAGCGAGGTCGACAAGACCGTGTGGACGGATGCGCGCTTCACGTCCTACGAGGCCTTCATCCAGGACGACTTCAAGGTGACTCCCAACCTCACCTTGAACCTCGGCCTTCGCTACGTCACCTATCTGGCGCCGTACGATCGGCAGAACACGCTCGCTAACTTCATTCCATCCAATTACGATCCGTCCAAGGCGCCCCAACTCCAGACCTCGGGCGTGCTCGTCTCCGGCACCGGCGACAAACTCAACGGCATGGTGCTGGCGGGTGCCAACTCGCCCTACGGCCGGAAAATCACCAACGACAACAAGAACCTGCTGGGACCGCGCTTCGGCTTCGCCTGGGCTCCCTTCCAGAACCGCAAGACCTCCATTCGCGGCGGCTATGGCATCTTCTACACCCGTCCGATGCTCGGGACCTATCTGGACGCCGGCCTGAGCAATCCGCCCTTCTCCAACTCGGTCTCCCTCCTCTATCCGCAGTTGCAGGACCTGGGCGTGGGCCGCGAGTCCACCTACGCGCCGAGCTCCATCATCATGCTCGGCCTGCCGATGCTGGCGCCCACCGTGCAGCAGTGGAGCTTCGGCGTGCAGCGCGAGATGCCCGGCCGCGGCAAGCTGGAGATCAGCTATGTCCACACCCACGCGACGCACCTGATGCGCCCCATCAACATCAATGCGCCGCAGGCGGGCGTTCTCGGCGCGGCGCCCGGCAACCGCATCAACGCCTACCGGCCCTACGTCGGCTACAGCACCATCAGCGATCGCGAGACGTCGGGTTCCAGCCTGTACGACTCGCTGCAAGTGAGCTTCAACCGCCGCGTGGCGCAGTTACAGTTCGGCCTCGCCTACACCTGGGGCAAGAGCATCGACGACGGGTCGAGCGAACGCGGATCGGGCGACCTGCCGCCCAACAAGGACAACATCCGCGCCGAGCGCGCCGTCTCCGACTACGACCGCCCGCACGTGTTCACCTCCAACTTCATCTGGTACGTGCCGAAGCTGGCGCGCGGCGCGCTGGATCGCGCCGCCCTCCGTCCGCTTCTGAACGGCTGGCAGTTATCCGGTATCGTGCGCATGTGGTCCGGCACGCCGCTCGACGTCACCATTCTCACCGACGTCGCCGGCATCGGCGCCACGCAGAACCAGCGGCCCAACGCGATTGGAGACGCCGCCGGCCCGCGCACTCCCGATCAGTGGTTCAATCGCGATGCCTTCGGCCGCCCCGCCAACGGGACCTTCGGAAACCTCGGCCGCAACGCCTTGCGCGGCCCGGGCGTCAACAAGTGGGACCTGGCGCTGTTCAAGAACTTCAAGTACAACGAGCGGTGGACCATGCAATTCCGCGGCGAGTTCTTCAACACCTTCAACCACCCGTCGTTCTCCGCCGTGGGGACTTCGCTTACCGTGACCGCCACCGGCACGAACCCGAACACGGGCAACTTCGCGGTAGTCACCTCCACCCGCGACGCCCGCGTAGCGCAGCTCGCCCTGAAGCTGATGTTCTGACGTGGCTGACTATCGGGGCGCCTCGGCGCCCCGAACTCCTACCGCACATTCTGCCAGTGGCGGGCGTCGACGAAAAGTCCCAGATGGCGGATGCTGGTGGTTGCGACTATGGGTTGATCTCCGTCCCGGGCAAGAACGGCCGCCTGGCCGGCGAGGATCACATCCGCGTCCAAGGCTGCATCGTCGGCCATCGGCTTTCCGGCGTTTCTGGCTGCGGCCCAGAACTCGGCGGCCTTGAGCATCGCAGGGCTCGTGATGGGTGCGAAGCCGAGCAGAGCCTTCAACGCATCCAGCCGGGCCAAACCCCTGCTCCGATTGAGCCGCAGCAACTCCCGGCGGACTTCATAATCGGCGATCTCGGGAACCACGACGACGGCTCGGCTTTCCACCAGCGCGGCCAGCCAACTCTTGCAGGTTTCGGTCTCCGGGCTTCCGCGCGGATTCGTCACCATGCCAAGCGGCCTGCGTCCAGCAGAACGATCCGGCTCACGGGAAGAGCTTGCACTCCGGCGGGCGATGCTCGTCCAGGGCGCGCCGCAGCAGTTCGAACGATTCGCGGTGTTCGTCCGCGTCCTCGGTCATCCACCGCTCCAGCAGCTCGTTCACCGCG
>CAYOTD010000719.1:0-2884 GCA_964406685.1 uncultured Solibacteraceae bacterium
CCCAATGACGAACTGGCGCACCGCTTCGCCATCTCGCCGGATGGCAAGCTGCTGGCCGTCTTCTACCAGGGCGAGCTGAAAGTGTGGGGCGTGCGGCCGTAAACGGGCAAGGCGACCCCTGGATGAAAAATACGGCGCGGTCAAATTTGACCGCGCCGCAGCATTTCAACCCTTCAAGTGGTTCTGACGTTTCCCCGTTTATTCCTCGAACATGGGGACGATCTTCTCGATCCCGTTGTCCTGCAGGAACTGCAACTTATCGGCAATGCTGTCGCCGGGAACAGACATCAGGGCTTCATATTCTGCCATGCTGATGTTCGGGCCGGCCGGGCTGCCGGTGGGGTTGGCGGCCGCTTCTTCGTTCAGCGCCAGTTGATCGGCGCTGACGGCTTCTTCCTCCAGCGCGAGCGCGACCGGTACCGAGGTGCTGAGGCTGTCGGTGTAGAGATAGTCAAAGTACTCGGACCAATCTCCAACGGCGGACAGGATGCCCACCGCGCCGCTCTTGAGATCCGGCCCGTAGACGTGTTCCGCGCCGCTCCACACCAGCGCGCCATTGATATAGAAGCGCATCGTCGCGCCTACGGCCTGTACGCGCAGGGTGTTATATCCGGTCGTGTTGATGGCCCCGGTATCAGTCCACGGCTGGATATTGTATGCTTTGCCGCCGTACTTTTTCCAGATGGAGTACGAACCGCCCTGCACATACACGAACTCGTAGCCGGTCTTCCAGTCTTTATCGTACTTGCCCAGCGTGGGCGCGCCGCGGATAACAATCCCGTTCGAATAATAGGGGTTGCCGTCCCGGTACATTACCGCGCTGATGTCGATGTTGCTGTAGCTGGTGTTGATCTTGGCGCTGGCCCAGGTGTAGTTCGCGCCGTAGTACGTAACCAGTTTTGAAGCATCCAACCACCAACCGTAGCCGCTCGGGTATAGCATGGTCATGCCATACATGTTGCTATCGAACGAGTTGCTATAACCGTTGCTCAGGTGGTAGTCGAAATCGCCAGAATAGACCAGCCCGTAGCCGGCGTAGTTCCAGGGCTGCACCGTCCAGGTGTAGGCGCCTTCCTTCAAGGTCGACGGCTTGGGCAGGACACAGTGGCCGGACGAGCAAATCTTGGTGGCCTCGTAGGTCTTGCTGGAGATGCGCTTGCCGGATTTGTAGAGCTTGAAGTAGTATTTCGCGGCGTAGGGGCTGCCAACCTCGTCCCATTCAAACCGGGGCTGGCTGTAGCCGATGAAGCCGAGAGGCGTGGCCAGCGAAACCGCGCCGGGTGGGATAGTGGGCGTATAGAACGTGCTGATCAGGCTTACCGGACCGCTGCCCGCGCCTGAATACGACTGCACCGTCCAGGTGTGCATGGCCGTCTTCAGGATGGTTGGGATGGACACGCTGCAGGTGTCTCCAAACGGCGAGCAGACGTCTGAAGATTTGTACATCTTGCTCACCGCGGTGGTGGTGCCGTTGCGCTTGATGACCACTTTATACTTGCTTACCAGGGGCACTTTGCTCCAGGTGAGCGTGGCCGTGGACCGCTCGAGCGTCTCGCCGTTTGCGGGAGCAAGCAGGCTGGGGGCCATGGTGGGTTTGCGGTATTTGGCCAGCGCATCGGCCACGCTGATGCGCGGTTTCACTTTCCCGTTGCGCCAATCCTTGACCGGCCGGCCGGTGGTCTTGAGGATCGAGAGAATGGAAGACACGCTCTTGGTGGGGAAGGCCTGGCGCATCACCGCCCAGGCGCCGGCGACGTGCGGCGCGGCCATCGAGGTTCCGCTCATGGTCGCGTAGCTGCTGCCCGGGATCGAGGAGTAGATCGAACCGCCGGGAGCCAGCAGGTTCAGGAACGTGTCGTAATTGGAGAAGTTGGATACGCTGTCACTCTTATCCGTCGAGCCAACGCTAACGGCGGTGGAAATACAGGCCGGAGCGGAGATAGCAGTGGTGTAGCCATTGTTGCCCGAGGCTATCACCGTGGCGATATTGACCTTGCGCAGCCGGTCGATGGCTTTCTTGGTGGCCGGGCGGACCGAGTCGCAGTACTTGGTGTAGCCACCGCCGCCCAGGCTCATGTTCGCCGAGGCGATGTTATAGGAATAGCGCAGGCTATAAAGGTCATCCAGGGCCTTGATATAGTCTGATTCGTAGGTGACCAGACCATAGGTGGAGTGCCAGGAAAACACGTTATAGGCGATGATGTTTGCGCCAGATGCTACGCCGGTCATCGTGGCTGAATTGCCCGCGGCGATCCCTGCCACGTGGGTTCCGTGCTCGCAGTCGGGCCGCGTGCAGGCGGCGCCAGCAGCTACGCCGTACGCCTGTGAGGCGCCGCCGGGGCAGGTGCTGGTGGCATACCCGCCGCCGCCGGAGAAACAGGCCCCGTTGACTACTTTGCCGGCCATAAAGGGGTGGTTGTACTGCACGCCGGTGTCGATGATGGCCACGGTGGCGCCCGCGCCGTTAAAGCCCGCGCTGGCAGCCTGGTCGGCGCCGACAATCTGGGTGCTATCGGTCAGCGCGAGGGTGTCGATGTGGTCTTCCTGCACAGCAGCCACCAGGCGGTTGCGCTGCAGAGCGCGCAGTGCAGCCGCGTCTACGCGCATGGCGACCATTGGGAAGTTACGGTAAGCGTAGACGTGATCCACGCGAGCGTCACCCAGGGCGGTCATCAGCGCGTCTTGCGCCGAGGCGTAGATCATCTCCGGGTTTTCGACGCCCCTCCCCGTGTTCGTGTCAGGCGCGTCTGGCACGTTGAGCACTACGATCACGCCGACATTGCCTTCCTCAAGCACCTTATCCATCAATGCCTGAGTTTCGGGCTCAGCCTGCCCGACTTCTTGAATGGTCTCCTCCGGATCCAGGACGAGTGGTTCGCCGGTT
>CAYOTD010000720.1:0-2883 GCA_964406685.1 uncultured Solibacteraceae bacterium
GTTGACCACGCTGGAGTCTCCCAATCGGAGAGTGGCGCGGTCCATCATGCCCAGCAGCAGGCGCATCATGGAAGGCGCGGCTTTCTCGATCTCGTCGAACAGCAGCAACGACAGGTCGCAGCGTTCGCTGGCGACGGCATTCAGTTTCTGCTGGGTGATCCATGGCTGCGTCTCGCGGTGCCCCAGGTAGCCCGGCGGCGCCCCGATGAGTTTCGCCACCTCGTGCTCCATCTGGAACTCGCCGCAGTCGACGCGCAGCAGGCTCTTGTCGCTGCCGTGCAGCAGCTCGGCCAGAACCTCGACCGTCCGCGTCTTGCCGGTGCCGGTCGGTCCAAGCAGCAGGAAGACCCCCGCCGGCCGGCCCTTCGGAGCAAGTCCGGCCTGGTACATCTCCAGGTAGGGGGCAATCGCCTCGATCGCTTCTGGCTGTCCAATGATCTTCTCAGCCAGCGCGGCGGGAAGTTCGGAGTAGCAAATGCCCGTCTCCTGTCTTCTCGTTCTCTGGGAGGAGTTAGTTCTCATGGCGCGGTTTCGAACCCGGCCACATTATAGCCGCTCGCCTCCAGCGAACCGGCCACTCCCGCCCCTGGAGCGGCCACCGTCCCTGGCGCGCAACATGCTTTGGATCTAAGCGGTTAGTCCAGATCGAGGCGGTCGCCGCGGAGGCCCTCCAACACGTGTGAACGCCTCCTCGCGCGGACCTCGGAAAGGCGTGAGCGGAGAGGGACTACTTGTGCCGGTAGGTGATGCGCCCTTTGGTCAGATCGTAGGGCGATAGTTCCATGGTCACCCGGTCTCCGGCCAACACGCGGATGCGGTTCCGCCGAAGTTTCCCGGCCAGATGCGCCAGGATCGTCTTCTCCTGGTCCTGGTCCAACTGAACACTGAACAAACCGCTGGGGAACTTCTCCACCACGGTTCCGGTGACCTCGATGCAATCTTCCTTGCTCATCGTCCTCCCTGCACAGGCGTCCCGGCCTCTTCCTCGTCCGGTCCGAAGTCATTATAGCCCAGCCGCGAACCCCGCACTTTACAGCTTGCCTCCGGGCAGACTCCGCACTCCTTTCTGGAGCGCTTCGTCCCATACCTTCTTGACCCGCTCGTAGCTCGCCTCCACGCCGTCGCGCAGCTCGCGCGGTGCGATAAAGGCCAGCACCCGCGCCGCGTCGATCACGTAGGGCGCCAGGCGCGATGCCACTACCGACTTCGGAGGAGGCTTGGGCGCGAAGGCCAACAGCGCCATCACCAACGCAATCGAGATTAGCACGCCGCGCAGCAGGCCGAAAGCGGCCCCTCCCAGCCGGTCCAGCCAACCCAGCCCGGCCCACTTGAGCATCTTCGCCAGCAGCCAGCCCACCCCCGCTCCCGCCAGCAGAGTCCCAAAGAAGAGGAGGAGGAACCCGAAGAAGTTCGCCAGCCCGCGGTAGCTCACGTAGGGCAGCAGAAACGATCCCGCCGATCCGTAAAACCAGATTCCCAACACCAGACCCACCAGGGTGGCGGCCAGCCCCACGCCGACGCGCGCCAACCCCCTCCGGACTCCGGCAACGACGGACAGCACCAGGATCAGAGCCAGTACGATGTCGAGCCAGTTCACAAGCGCATTCCGGTCAGCAGCCGATAGGCTTCCTTGTACTTCTCGCTGGTCTTCAGGGCCACATCCTCCGGCAACGGAGGCGCCGGCGGCTGCTTGGCCCAATGGATCGATTCCAGGTAGTCGCGCACGAACTGCTTGTCGTACGACGGCTGCGAGCCTCCGGGGCGGTATCCTTCGGCCGGCCAGAACCGCGAAGAGTCCGGCGTCAGGACTTCATCGGCCAGCACCAGCGTGCCGCCGGCGAAACCGAACTCGAACTTGGTGTCGGCCACCAGAATACCTCGCGTGGCGGCGTAGTCCGCGGCCCGCGTGTAGATGGAGAGAGTCAGGTCGCGCAGCCGCTGGGCCAGAGCCCCGCCCAGCATCTCCACCACGCGCTCGAACGGGATGTTCTCGTCGTGGCCCGTCTGCGCCTTGATGGCGGGCGTGAAGATCGGCTCCGGCAGCTTCTCGCTCTCCTTCAGACCGGCCGGCAGCCGGATGCCGCACACGGTGCCGCTTTGCCGGTACTCCTTCCAGCCCGATCCGGCCAGGTAGCCGCGCGCCACGCATTCCACCTGGATCATCTCCGCCCGGCGCACCAGCATCGAGCGTCCCTCGAGCTGTTCGCGATGCGCCCGGAGCGGCTCCGGGTACTCGGAAACGTCGGCCGTCAGCAGGTGCGTGGGCGTCACGTCCTTGAGGAAGCCGAACCAGAACAGGGAGAGTTGCGTCAGCACCCGGCCCTTGTCCGGGATGCCCGTCGGAAGAATGTAGTCGAAGGCCGAGATCCGGTCGGTGGCGACGATCAGCAGGCGCTCGTCGAACCGGTACACGTCGCGCACCTTCCCCCGCGCCAAGGGCGTCATTCCCGCCAGAGCGGTTTCGAGCAATGGTTGACTGGTCATGGAAGCTCGCCGGCGCCAAAGGCGCCGATCCTGGATTCGCTCCATTATACTGATTGTTTCCGATGAAGTTATCCATCTTGGTGCCCGTCTACAATGAGCGCACCGTGGTCGAGCGAAGCCTGGCGCACGTGCTCGCCGCCCCGCTGCCCGAGAACATGGATCGTGAGTTGATTCTGGTCGACGATTGCTCGACCGACGGAACCTCCGCCATCCTGGAGGGACTGGCCGCCGCCGATCCGCGCATCCGCCTGGTGCGGCACGCCGTCAACCAGGGCAAGGGAGCGGCCGTACGCACCGCGATCCAGCACGCCGAGGGCGATTTCTCCCTCATCCAGGACGCCGACCTGGAATACGACCCCGCCGAGTATCCGCGCCTGTTGCGCCCCCTGCTGGACGGCC
>CAYOTD010000721.1:0-1925 GCA_964406685.1 uncultured Solibacteraceae bacterium
TACGCCTCCTACTTCGAGTGGCAGCCGTAGCTTGCTGGAGCGCGTCGGTTCGATGCGCTCGTGTCCGTGTTGCGACCCGGACATTTTTGACCGATACTCAGAACAGTGACGGGCGCCGAGTTTGTTCGGAAGGCCCGGAAGACCGGGAAGAGACAGGGGATCATCGTGTGCTTCGCGGCCCGGCGTGGCAAAGGAAGCCATGGCACGCTCTATTTCGTTAAGCGCTTCACCATCGTTCAGAACCTGAGATCCGAATTGCCGGCGGGAACCCTGGCCGCAATGCTCGGACAGCTCGGCCTGGAAAAGAAGGATCTGGTGTAGGAGGACGCCATGCACAGCTTCAGCTATCCGGCGACGTTGATGAGGGAGAAAGGATCCGGCTTCACGGTCCGGTTCCGTGATCTTCCGGAAGCGATTACTTCCGGCGGGGATGAGCGGGCCGCGCTCGAGCAGGCAGCGGATTGCCTGGAGGAAGCCATAGCTAACCGGATCGTCATGCGCATGGAAATCCCGGCGCCTTCCGCCGCTCGCCGTGGCCAACCGGTGGTGCCGGTGCCGGCGCCGATGGCAGCCAAGCTGGCCCTCTATCTCGCCATGAAGGAGTCCGGCGTGTCCAACGCGGTGCTTGCCAGACGCCTCGGATGCGATGAGAAGGAGGTCCGGCGGATGCTCGATCCCCGTCATGCAACGAAGCTGCCGCGCATCCAGGCGGCTCTCGGAGCCCTGGGCAAACGCCTGGTTGTGGGGATGGAGGAGCGGGCGGCGTAGTCGCCATCTCGATCCCTTTCAGCGCGGCGGGTCAAACTGAAGGAACTCGATCGGGGCGCCGTTCTCGACGACGAAGGCCACCGTCACGCCCGGCGAAGGGCTGTTGGGCGCGATGAGGACCTCCTTGCCCGCGATGGCCGCATCGAGGTCGTCCACCTCGAAGGCCACGTGAGGAACCGTCTTGACCAGTTCGGGCAGCGGGCTGTCCGCTTCGAACCGCAACCATTCCACCCCGTACGCGCTGGACTCGTACCCCGAGGCGTGCATCCCAAAGCGCGGCAGGTACTCTTCTCCCTCGCGCGGTTCCTTGGTGGGAATGCCCAAGTGGTGGTAGCGAAGTCCCGGCGTCATGTCACGAGAATAACTCGCGCGGGCGTGGGAACGGCGGCGTAGAATATCCAGTGATGAACCTCGTCAACTACATCGGCACTATCCTGGTCTCGCTGGTTGTCGGCCTGCTCGGCTTCATCGCCGCGTTCAAGATCTTCGACTGGTTGACGCCGGGCGTGAACTTCTCCGATCAACTGAACTCCGACAACCGCTCGGTGGCCATCTTTCTGGCGGGGCTGTTCATCGGGCTCGGCCTGCTGTTGGGAAGCGCGGTGAAATGAAGCGGCTCCTCACCCTGGTCCTTCTGTGCGCGGGCATGGCCGCGGCCCAGACACCGCCGAACTGGTGGGACCGCTTCCGCGGCGTTCTGAACGCGCACCTCGGCCGCCCCTACGTCTGGGGAGCCACGGGCCTGAAGAGCTTCGACTGCTCGGGCTTCGTCTGGCGCGTCTTCTACGAAGCCGGCGCGCCCTTCAAGCGGACCACGGCGCGCAAGTTGTACTTCTCGCTCAACGCCACCTCCCAGGACAAAGCGTGGGACTACGGCAACGTGGTCTTCTTCGACGACTTGAAGCACTGCGGCATCGTCAACAGCCGCGGCGACTTCTACCACGCCGAAGCCAGCAAGGGCACCACGCTCACGCGTTTCGACCCCTACTGGCGCCGCAAGATCTACGGCATCCGCCGCGTGGGAGTGCTTCAGTAGCGAGCGAGCAGCGCCGAGTCAGCCGGAGAAGGGTCAACGATCCAGACTCTCGGCGAAGTAGCGTTCATGGTTGGCGCTGACATCGCGCGTGCCAGACGTAAACCGGCCGGCGATAGCAAGA
>CAYOTD010000721.1:1935-2882 GCA_964406685.1 uncultured Solibacteraceae bacterium
ATGGCGGACTTCGGGTCGGCGGTGGAGCGCTTGCGAAGCAGTCGCCGCCGAGTTTCGCTCAACTTGGCCCGTGTTCGGGCCATGATCTCTTGTCAGTGTAACGCGCTCCCCTCCAGGCAATCGCGTACTGCTGCCCCATGGCGATGGCTCCGTTCCGCGATCTGACCTGCGCCTGACACAAGTATCACCGCCTTGGGGTTGTCGGGCCTTTCCGGCCGCTCGCAGCCTGTCATTCACCGCTCCCTCACGGTCGCGGCTCGGTTTCGGGTACGATCTGCCACCGTAGCTGAGCCGCCACCGTGAGGGAGCGGACGGGCCTGCAACTTCAACGGAGCGGTGCGGAGACTTCACAGGTCCCGATACCGCACCAGCCGGACGCCGCGCGCTTCCAGCGCCTGCCTGGTCTCGGGTGCGGTCAGCGCGCGCAGCTCTTCCTCCCGGCTCTCCTTGAGCCGCGTACGCGCGGCGCGCAGCTCCTCCGTACACCGGCCCGGATGCGTCATCAGCTCCGTCAGGCCCGGCGGCAGGCAGGCGATCAGCTTGACCAGTTCGGCCGTCCGGAACCGCCCCGTGATCCGGAAGCCGGCGAAGTGGTCCGCGGTGCGGCAGCCGTGGCGGCGCAGGGCCCGATGGAAAAACGGCCGGGCGATCACCAGCGCGCGGCTGACGGCCTGCTTGGCCCAGGGGATCGCGCCCGGCGCGCTCAAGGGGAAATCGAAGGGCCGCCGCACCCAGCGGATTTCGTACTCTTCGCCCAACCGCGCCACCGCCTCCAGCACGGTCGGCAACAGGTGGGTGTGCTTGTGCGTGTCGAGATGCGTCGGCCGGATCCCCGCCGCCAGGATTTTCTCCAACTGCGCCCGCAGCTCGTCCTGTACACGCCCCATGCGCGTCAGAATCGACTTGGTCAGCGGATCGTGCGGCGGCCGCACCGAGCGCCCGCCCAG
>CAYOTD010000722.1:0-2880 GCA_964406685.1 uncultured Solibacteraceae bacterium
GCTCCAGAGTGATGTTCCAGTTGTAGGACTCCGGCATGGGGAAGTACTTGGACTGCGTCGTCACGCTCAGCGGGAAGCTGGCCGCGGTGCCTCCACCCGGCCTGTCCACGCTGCCCGCCGACACCGACGCCATCGGCTGCAACGGCGGGTTGCCGCCCAGAAACACCGAGTCGCTGACGCCCAGCCGGGTCAGGTACCGGCCGCCGCCGCCGCGGAACACCATCTTGGGGGAGATCTGGTAGGCGATGCCCACCCGCGGCTGGAACTTGTTCCAGTTGATGTCGGAGTAGCTGCGCGACGCCCCCCGGAACAGGTAGTCGTAGGATTTGTCCCCCGCGATCGAGACCCGGCCCTTGGCCGCGTCCGGCCAGCCGTCGCCCAACAGCGTGATGCCGTTGTACCTGTCGCCCGTGCCCGCGACCGGGTTGCCCGTGGCCCGGTCGACGGTGACCGCCTTCGCCGCCGAGTAGTATGCCGGGTCGAAGATGGTCATGTTGTTCCACAGGCTGTAGTAGGGCTGCACGACGGTCCAGCGCACCCCGTAGGTCACCTTCAGTTTCGGCGTCGCCTTCCACTCGTCCTGCACGAAGGCTTCGAACATGTGGCCGCGATACGGCGTGTACGAGCGCGTGCCGATCTCGGCGTAGGTCTCGAAAAGGCCGAGAGCCACGTTGCCCATCGCCAGTCCGGTCCCGCCCGCCGTCGTGTTATTGAACACGAAGCGGCCGTTCTGATTGTCGGTGCCGCCCGGCACGCCCTGCACGTTGATCTGGTCGTAATCGTTCTGGCCCGCCCGCTCCACCAGCGCGCCGAACTTCACCGTGTGGTTGTTGACGATCTTGGTGAAGTTGGCGGAGGCCGAGTAGATCGGTCCGGTGGACTGCGACGGATACGGGCTGCCCGTGTAGGTGCTCAGCGCGTCCACGGCGATGGCCGGCAGCTTGTTCGGGCGGTCCTTCGTACCCGAACCGAACAGGTACTCGTAGTCGATCCCGTAAGCGGTGCGGTTGAACGCGGGGGTGTCCTGCATGCCGATGTACACCTGGTCGCGGCTGGCCGTGGCCATCGCTTCCACCAGGAAGGTCGGCGAGAAGGTGTGCGTCCAGTTCAGCGACGCCGTCTGGTTCGGCCGGTTCCAGGTCTGCCCCGAGATCAGGAAGTTAGTGGCGAACGGCGAGATCGAGTTGTAGTGATACAGCATCCCCCGCAGCCGGATGTTGTCCTTGCTGGTCGGCAGGTAGTCGATGGCGATCGAGTCCTTCCACTGGTTGGTCGGTCCGCTGGCCACCGCGTACCAGTTCGTCGAGCCCACCGGCACGGCCAGATTGGCGTCCGGATATACCTTCAGCAGCCCCAGGCCGTTCTTGCTCGTGCGGTTGGCGGGGATGACGTTGCCGGGGAAGGGCGCGCCCGTCGAAGGATCGTTGATGGTCCGGACGCCGCTGTACCAGATGTTCGAACTCAGCAGCTCGCTGAAATCGCCCTGCTTCATCTTGGCGCTGGGCACCGTTCTCGATGCGGAGGAATAGGTGCGATAGCGGACAAACTCCTGCGAGAAGCTGAAGAACAGCTTGCTGCGGTCGGTATTGAACTTCCCCGGAATCAGGATCGGACCGGCGAAGTTGTAGCCGAACTGGTTGAACCGGAGCGGCGTTTTGCGCGTGCCGGTGGTGTTGTTCGCCCAGGTGTTGGCGTCCAGCTTGTCGTTGCGCAGATACTCGTACATCGAGCCGTGGAACTGGGGCGTTCCGCCCTTGGTGATGATCCGGATCTGGCCGCCCGAACCGCGGCCGTACTCGGCGCCGTAAGCCGCCGTCAGGATCTGTACCTCCGAGGCGCTGTCCAGGTCGGCCGCGCCGATCGAGGTGCCGTTGGAGCGGGTACGCACGGCTACCGCGCCGTCATAGGTGATCAGGTTGTCCTGCGTGCGCGAGCCGTTGATCGAAAGACTCGCGGTCGTCATGGCGTACGAAAAACTCGCCAGAGAGGTGCCGCGGACGCCCGGCTTCAGCAGGGCCAGATATAGCGGGTTGCGGCCGTTCAACTGGATATCCTGAAGCTGGCGCCCCTCGACCACGCGGCCCAGGGCGCCGGACTCGGTCTGCAACGGCGTGACCGTCGCTCTCACCTCCACCGTCTCGGTGACCGCGCCCACCTCGAGCGTGGCCGAGATGTTCGCCGGGACGCTTGGGTCCACCTTGTTGCCCGACGACTCGTGTTTCTTGAAACCAGTTGCTTCCGCCGTCATGGTGTAATAGCCCGGCGGAACCGTCGGGATCGAGTAGACTCCCGATTCATTGGTGGTCGCCTGCCGGACGAGCCCCGTCGACTCGTTCTTCAAGGTGACCTTGGCATTCGGAACCGCCGCGCCGCTGGCGTCGTTCACCACCCCGCTGACGTTGGCGTTATCCGACTGCGCGAACCCCGTGGAACAGCAAAGCAGGAACAACACGGTTCCCACCCAAAACCGATAGTGGTGCATTCTAACCTCCATTTGCGTTTCTTCTGACTAACCTCATCTGCCTGCGGAGGGATAGGCTGCCGCACGTCTCTCCTTCAGGCGCTCGCCCGAGCCAAACGCCTACACACGTGTGCAACCAGACCGAAACATCTCCCCGCCACTGATACTTCTCTGTTCTAGGACATCCTACACGGAAGCGCCCCGATCGGCAAGTGCCCCCTGGCCGCCTGTCCCTGGCCGCCGACCGTCCAGCAGTCTCGGAATTGAAAAAGTGAATTCCCGCTACGACCTTGACGTTGCTGGGGCGACTCTGGGGGCCGCTGGCTCAGCGCACCACTGCCATCTTCGCGTTCCTTGTTTTGGCTTGTTTTATCCGTTTTCTTGTTGTGCTATGACAGCAAGAGGGAGGTCAGCCCCAA
>CAYOTD010000723.1:0-2869 GCA_964406685.1 uncultured Solibacteraceae bacterium
CTGAACAAGGCGCTGTGGGAAGTCCCCGAGATCAAGGCCTTCGCCGAGTCCCGCACGCCGGCCGGCCACGTGGGCGAGCCGCCCGACCTGGTGGGAGTCGCCGTCTTCCTGGCCAGCGCCGCCAGCGACTACATGACGGGCCAGGTCCTCTACGTCGACGGAGGGATGACCGCCGGCACCACCTGGCCGCTCCAGGTCCCGCGCTAGGAGAGGCTCTCGGGCCATGCGACTGCGGGCCGCGCGCGACAAGCTCAAGATCGAACACTCGATCATCGACGGCGTGCGCCCCCTCATCGAGCGGCTGCTTGCGAACGAACCCTCGATCCGGCTGGTGGTGCCCGGCCGCATCGGGCGCGTGCGCGACGCCCGCGGCCCGGTGGAAGTGCGGGTCACCGTGCCCACGCAGAACGGTTGGAAGGCCATCGCCCTGAGCGCCGGCGCGCGCCAGGAGCTTTTTATCAGCACCCCGCTCGGCAAGGAAGAGCTGGAACGCGCCCTGGCGCGCGCGGGGCAGAAGTAACGCGCCGTCCCGGCCGTCGCTAGAATCCAGTCGATGGCGAATCCGGCCCTGGGCCCCGCCCGCTTGATGCTCGACAACGTGCCCAAGGTCGAGTTCTATCGAGGGGGGCCGAGATGTCCGGAAGGCGTTCCGTGGCTGGGGGGCCTTCGGGCGGCGCTTGAATACGCCGGGGATTCCTTCGGCTGCCGGACCATGCGGCTGTGCGGCAAGGAATGGAAGACGAGCTGTTCGTACGCGCTGCTGATGGCGGTGAGCGGAGCGGCGTTCCGCCTGAGCTGGAAACCGGGCTGGCACGGCGGCAACGTGTCGCTGCGGCTGATGGACGACGATCCCTCGGCCATGTTGCGCCGCACGCTCGATGCCATCGGCTACGAGTATGACCTGTTCCCGAAGGAAGCGGGCGAATCGCGCCTGCTGGACCGCATCGCCGAAAGCCTTGGGCGCGGCATGCCGGTTATCGCTCATGGCCTGGTGGGTCCGCCGGAGGCGTGCCTCATTACCGGCTATGACGATGGCGGCGAGGTGCTGGCCGGCTGGAGCTTCTTCCAGGATTTCCCGCCTTTCCACGACGGCCTGGAGTTCGAGCCGGACGGCCGCTTTCGCAAGCGCGGCTGGTTCGCCTCCCTCGATGACTGCGTGATCCTCGGAGGGCGGCGCGAGCGGCCGGCGATGAGGCGGCTGCTGTGCGATACGCTCGCCTGGGCGCTCACAAGCGTTCGCACTCCGCTAACCTGCGGCGATTGTCACAACGGCCTGGCGGCTTACGACGCCTGGGCGGAACACCTGCTGCGAGACGATGCGATCGATGCCGAGGGAAGGAGGCGCGGTCCCGATGTTCCGTTCGAGGTTCACGACGATGCGGTCGGCACGGTGGCCGAGGGCCGCTGGTACGCCTCGGTCTTCCTGGCCGACATGGTCCACTGCGCCGACCGGGCCGCCTCGCACCTGCTGGCGGCGGCTTCCTGCTACGCCCGGGAGCACGAGTTGATGTGGGACATCTGGGCCTGCGCCGGCGGCAACGGCCGCGACCCGGAAAAGGCCCGCCGCTTCGCCGATCCGGCCGTGCGCCGCCGGATCGTCCCCCTCATCCGGGAAGCCCGCGCCCGCGACGCCGAAGCAGCCGGGCACCTGGCGCGCGCTCTGGAGCGCATCTCATTACCGTGGTAATATCCAGGTATGGCGATTGCGTATTCCAAGCTCACTTCGCAGGGGCAAGTATCAGTTCCGGAGGAGGTCCGCCGAAGGCTCGGAGTTGGCCCGGGGTCCGTGCTGGAGTGGGAGGAAGATGGCGGCAAGATCGTCGTGGCTCACGCGGGCCGTTTCAGTTCCGAAGACATTCATCGGGCTCTGTTCGGGGCGCGGGCGCCGAAGAAGAGGAACCTGGAAGAACTGAAAGAAGGAATCCGGCGCCACGCCCGGAACCGCCATGCGCGCGGTTGACACGAACGTTCTCGTGCGCTTGATCACGCGCGACGACCCCCGTCAGGCCGCCTCCGCGGAGAGCTTTGTCAGCCCGGGCGCCTGGGTGTCCCTACTCGCGTTGGCCGAGGCGACGTGGGTGCTTTCGACTGTCTACGAGTTGAGCTCGAAGGACCTGGCCACGGCGATCGAGATGTTGCTCAATCACCGGGACCTTGTGCTTCAGGACCGGGAATCCGTTGCGGGCGCGCTCGATCTGTTTCGCGCCAGACCGGCGCTCGGTTTCTCCGATTGCCTGATACTCCAGATGGCCCGAAAGGCGGGTCATCTGCCGCTGGGAACGTTTGACCGCAATCTGGCGAAAGCGGAGGGGGCCCAGAAGCTGTGATAGTGGCTTCCGTCAGGGCACATCGTCCTGCTGCGCGCCGGCCGATCCCGGGGAAACAATCCTTGGTCGTCTGCGAAATCCGCTGCGAGGACTCCGCCAGAACCTGCAAGTTCCTCAATACCGCATCCTGGATGAACTCGTCGGCGAGAAACCGTTCCTCACCGGCGGAGCAGTAGCGCTCAATCTTGGCGGCGCACTCCAGAATGTGAGCCACGTAGAGGAGATCGCTCTTCACAACGGCACCGCCTCGCGCAGCACTTCCTCCCGCAGCAACCGGTGGAGCCCCTGCTCTTCAACGACGTCGACCCTTCGACCGAGCGCTTCTTCCAGGTCCGCGATCAGGCCGCCGGGAAAGAACGGGGAGGTCTCCCGGCCCGCCACGATCAGCAGATCGAGATCGCTGTCTTCGCGCGCCTCGCCGCGCGCGAAGGATCCGAATACCCGCACGGTGGTCACACCATGCCGCCGGGCAATGCCGAGGATCCGCGCGCGCGAGGAAGCCCGCAGCTCATCCAACGTCATGATGACCTCCGACACCAGTT
>CAYOTD010000724.1:0-2862 GCA_964406685.1 uncultured Solibacteraceae bacterium
TTTCACGTGCGCCGTCAGCTTCCGTTGCGCCATCAGCACCCAGTGTAGCCAACCCGATTGCCAAGCGCCCGCCAACTGTTCTAAGTTTTGAAGGAGCCATCTATGCGCACCCGACTCGTGTCCGCCCTCTGTCCACCTGTGGCCGCTGCCGCCGTGCTGGGAGCCGTTCTGTTGTTGTCCTCCTGTGGCCGCTCCACCGACCCGCAGGCCCGCCTCTTCCGGATGGGCGAACGGGTCCAGACGGGCCCGCTGATCTACATCGTTCTCGACACCGAATGGAAGACCCAGATCGGCGACGGCGCCGAAGCCCGCTCCGCGAAGAACCGCTTCCTTCTGGTCCAGCTCACGGTCACCAACAGCGGCGGCAAGGAGACCCACGTTCCCTCCCTTACCGTCGAGGACTCCCGCGGGAACTCTTTCCCCGAAGACACCGCCGGGGGAAGCATCAACAACTGGCTGGGTCTGTTGCGCAAGGTGGGTCCCGGCGAGACCTTGCAGGGCCGCATTCTGTTCGACGTCCCCACCGCCGCGTATAACCTTCGCGTCAGCGAGGAGGGCGGCGAGCCGGGCCAGGAGAAGTCTGCCCTGGTCGAAATCCCGCTGCGGCTGGAGCCCGAACCGATGCCCCAGGTCCTCAAGGAAATCCCCGAAACCGCTCTGCCGCCCCGGCGTTGAGCGCCCAGGAGGTCTCATGACGGCTCCGTGGCTGGCTCTCGCGCTGGCCGCCGCCGCCCTCGCGGCTCCGGCCCCCCGGCGGCTGGCGGTCGTCGGTCCGGCGCTGCATCAATACGAGGACGGCCCCGCCGTCCCGGCGTCCTACTCCTACGCCGCCGGCGACACCGTCTTCCTCAGCTTCCGCATCTCCGGCTATCAGCCCTCCGAAAAGGACCAGGTGCGGCTCGGCTACCAGGTCGAAGCCCTCGATCCCAAAGGCCTCCCCCTCGCCCCGCCCTCCACGGGCAAGGTCGATGCCGAGCTGGCCGACGAGGACAAGGACTGGATGCCCAAAGCCCGCTTCAGCGTCCTCGTCCCCCCCTCGGCTGCCTCCGGCGCCTATCGCATCCGCATCCAGGTCAAGGACGAACTCGGCGGCGCCGACGCCTCCGGCGAGATCTCTTTCGCCGTCCGCGGCCACCCCGTCGAGCCGAGTGACACCCTCGTCCTGCGCAACTTCCGCTTCCTGCGCGGCGAGGAAGACGGCCCGCCCCTCCCCGTCGCCGCTTACCGCCCCGGCGACACCCTTTGGGCCCGTTTCGAAATCACCGGGTACAAGCTCGGCGAGAAGAACCGCTACCAGGTCGAATACGGCATCTCCGTACTGCGCCCCTCCGGAGAGGTGCTCTACACGCAGCCCTCCGCCGCCTCGGAAAAGGACGAGACGTTCTACCCCACCCGCTACGTGCTCGGCGCCCTGAGCCTCAACCTCGACGCCAACCTCGCCAAAGGCGAATACGTCCTCATGGTCACCGCCAAGGACCTCATCGGCAACCAGACCGCGCAGACCCGCCGCCCGTTCCGCGTGGAATGATCGCGTCTCACCGCCCGCGGATCTCGACCCGCACTCCCTCGCGCGCCAGCTCCGCCAGCTCGATCACCACGCGGCCCTGCGCCACCCGCGGCTTCACCGCACGCCCCGCCACCTTCACCTCCAGCTCCGAAGCCCCCCGCACGCCCGTCTGCCGCAGCAGGAACGGCACTCCGATCTCCAGCCGCCCCCCGCCCTTCCCGCGCGCCCCGGCATCGATCACAACAACCTTCGGCGGAAGCGCAAACCGCAGCCGGCCGTCTTCTCTCGACAGCGACGCCTCCAGCCCGTCGTCGCGCCGCGCCTCCAGGCCTTCGCGGCGCTGCGTGATCTTCCACACGCGCCCCCGGTACGGGTACCTCAGCGTCGCCGCGCCGTCTCCCGCGCGCCGCCCGGCGCCGAATCCGATCGACCCGTCCCTCTCCGGCCGCACGCCGAACAGCCCGCGCACTACCGCCTCGATCCCCGTCGATCCGCTGATCTCGCTCGTCAGCCCCGCCGAGATGCGCCCCCCAAACGGCGCCGACGCCGGCACGCGCGGCGTGTAGTCGTCGTTGGCCACCCCCTGCGGCCAGATCGCCAGGTGCTCAGGCCACCACAGAATGCGCTCCCAGGCCTTCCAGGCCTCCTCCACCAGCCCCGCTTCAAAGAAGTCCGCCACCAGTTGCGGGCCGTCGCCGATATACGACATCGGACCGGACCAGTCGTGATCCCGCCAGTCCCACAGCCGGTCCCGTCGCGACAGCGACCGCACGCCGAACGGCCCCAGAAACTCGTCATCGTTCAGGTGCCCGGCCAGCCGCAGGGCGCGGTCGCGCGGCACCAGCCCCGGCACGCGCAACAGGTCGAAGACCTGGATCGAGTACACCGGCACAACCGTGCCGTCCTTCTGCCGCGTGCCGTACCAGCCGGCCCCGTCCTGCCACAGAATTTCGTTGACCGCGCGCCGCACCGCCGCCGCCGACGCCCGGAACCGCTCGATCAGCGCGCGATGGCCGGCCGCGTCCTCCTCCGCCAGAATATCCGCCACCGTGTCGTAGCAATAGGCGCGCTCTCCATTCGGGCTCGGCACTTCGTGTATGTAGCCCGGCCCCGCCCCGGTGGTCTTGATCTCCAGCAGGTTGTGGTCGTCGCCGTAATCCACCAGGCCGTTTCCATCGGCGTCGCGGTCCCGCTCGCCCAACTCCGCCATGGCCACCAGCCACTCCCGCACCGATCTCCCCGCCCGCACTTCCTTGAGCACCGCCCGGTCCCCGGTCACCCGCAGGTACTCGTCCACGATGGCGACGTAGGAGTAAGGGTTATACGAGTAGAACGGCCCTCCGCCGCGGCCGTCA
>CAYOTD010000725.1:0-2862 GCA_964406685.1 uncultured Solibacteraceae bacterium
AGGACGACGCCAGCGTCCGGGACCTGCTGGCGGCAACGCTGCGGGAGCGCGGCTACCGCGTGATCGAGGCGGCGAGCGGGAAGGAGGCGCTGCGCCTGGTAGAGGAGCACCAGGGACCGGTCCACGTGATGGTCACCGACGTGGTCATGCCGCACATGGGGGGCGTGGAACTCGCCGATCGCCTGTCCCCCATGCATCCGGAGACCAGAGTGCTGCTGATGTCGGGCTATGCCGACAGACTGATCGAGTGCAAAGGGGGACAGTCGTTCCTCCAGAAGCCGTTCCCGCCCGAAACGCTGCTGGAACGGGTGCAGACCCTCTGCCGGCGGCGCGAACTCTGAGGCGGATGCCACAGCGGCCATGCCGCCATTGGAATGCCGATCGTCCCGACGAGGCGATCCGAGGGGCGCCTAGCCGATGCCGAGCAACTGGTGGGTAAAGCGGAGGCTGGCTTCCAGGTCCTCTCTTTCCTTGCGCGGCGCCTGTTGCCTGGGCGTGGGCGGATCGGGCGTCTTGGGCGCGCCGCGGTCGGCCAGGGCCAGGAAGCGGCTGAACTCCCAGGCGGGCACGGTGCGGTAGGCGTCCCAGAAGGCCGGATCGAAGATCTTGTAGAGGCGCGGGCCGGTGACGATGACTTCGGCCGACAGCGCGCGGCCGGGGCAGAGCTCGGCGAAGCGGCGGATCCACTTCTCGATGCCGACGTTGCCTTCGCCGGTGCGCGTCCAGGCCACGGCAATGCCCTCCGGCACGCGCCAGACGGCGGTGTCGCGGACGTGGCAGGTCAGGCAGTAGGGGGCGAGGGTTTCGAGCGTCAGGTGCGGGTCTTCCAGCACCCAGAGCGGGTTGCCGGAGTCGATGCAGGCGCCGACGAAGTCCTTGCCCGCGCCTTCGATGAGAGTCTTGAGTTCGCGCGCCTGCATGTCGCCGGCATGGTTCTCGACGGCGATCTTGAGGCCGGCGTCCACCGCGCGCGAGCGGACGGCGCGCAGCGCCTTCACCGCGTTCTCGATGTGGCCTTCGATAGGGAGCGGCCCGGTGCGGTCGGCCATCGTCCCCAGGAAGGCGCGGACGATGGGCGAGCCGACGGTGTGCGCGGCGTGGATCATGCGCTCCAGTTGCTGGACGGCGGTGCCCTGCGAGGCGTCGAAGGCTTTCGAGGTGGGGCAGATCGAGCGCATTCCGATCTCGATCTCGATACCCAGGCGCTCGGCGTGGGCGCGGACCTTCTTCAAGTGCTCGTCTTCGAGGCTCCCTAGGAAGCGGATCTCGGAGAAGTGAACCACCCGCGCCTTCCAGCGGGCGCAATAGTCGAGCATCTCGAAGGGCGACCAGCCCTGCGAGCGGAGGCTGAACAGGTCCACGCCGGGGCGGATGCTCAAACGGGTCTGAGCGCCGGCCGCAGCCCCAACGCCCGCGGCCACGAAAGTCCTTCGCGTCATCCCTGTATTATACGTTTGGCCCGGCCGCGCACGACCGGTGGCGAGCCGCTACAATGGATCTTCACCGAAGGCGGTACGGGAGGCGAGCCGTGAAGCTTGGAGCCGTTACCTACAACGTCCTGAAGGACTGGGACGTGGAAACCATCATCAAGAACCTGGAGGCGGCCGGATTCGAGGCGGTCGAGCTGCGCACCACCCACAAGCACGGTGTGGAGGTCACGCTTCCGCCCGCTGAGCGCGAGAAGGTGCGCAAGCGCTTCGAGGCGTCCAAAGTCCGCTTGCTCAGCTTTGGATCGATTTGCGAGTTTCACTCGCCCGACCCGGCCGTGCGGCGCAAGAACGTCGAGGAGGGCAAGCGCTTCGTCGAGCTGGCGCACGACACCGGGGCGTGGGGCGTGAAGGTGCGGCCCAACGGGTTGCCCAAAGAGGTTCCCGTCGAGACCACGGTCAACAACATCGCGGCGTGCCTGCGCGAGTTGGGCGATTTCGGCGCGGGCCGCGGGGTGGAGATCTGGCTGGAGGTCCACGGGCGCGACTCTTCGGACCCGAAGGTGTGCGCCGCCATCATGAGAGCGACCAGGCACGAGCAGGTCGGGATCTGCTGGAACTCGAATCGCGGCGACATCGTGAACGGCTCGGTGCGGGAGAACTTCCATCTCTTGCGGCCGTGGCTGAAGAACGCCCACATCAACGATCTGGACGATCCCTCCTACCCCTGGAGAGAGTTGTTCTCGCTGATGCGGCAGACCAAGTACGAACGCTACACACTGTGTGAGGTCCGGGAAAGCAAGGATCCGGAGCGGTTCCTGCGGTACTACAGAGCGCTGTGGACGGAGTTGTGCCGCCCATGCGCTTGAAGCCCCTGCTGCTGATCGCCGTCCTGGCGTGGACGGCGCTGGGCGCGGCGCCGCCCACGCCGGAAAGCCACTTCGGCCACGCGATGGGCGCCGACCGCACGGTGCTGGACTGGAACAAGGTCGCCGGGTACTTCCAGAAACTGGCCGCCTCCAGCGACCGCGTGCGCTTCCGCGAGTACGGCAAGTCGACCGAAGGCCGGCCCATGGTGGCGGTGTGGATTTCGAGCGCCCAGAACATCCGTAATCTCGACCGCTACCAGCAGATCCAGAAAGCGCTGGCAGAACCGCGGCGCACTCCGCCGGCCGAGGCGGAGAAGCTGATCGCCGAGGGCAAGACGGTGGTCCTGATCACCTGCTCGATTCACGCCACCGAGATCGGCTCGTCGCACACCGCCGTCGAGTTCGCTTACAAGCTGCTGACCCAGGACACCCCGCGGCTGCGCACCATCCTGGACAACACGATTCTCATCCTGGTGCCGTCGCTCAACCCGGACGGCATGGACCTGATCACGAAGTGGTATCGCGGCACGCTGGGCACGCCGTTCGAGGGCACATCGCCGCCGGAG
>CAYOTD010000726.1:0-2859 GCA_964406685.1 uncultured Solibacteraceae bacterium
GTACGCCAGGGGCTTTTCGCAGTAGATGTCGAGGTTGCGGCGGCAGGCGTCGAGGAAGGGCAGCGCGTGCCACTGCGGCGGCGTGCCGATGATCACAGCCTGCAAGCCGGAGACGTCGAGCAGTTCGCGGTAGTGCTTGAACGTCTTGGGGCGGCTGCCCTGCGACTTCTCCACCTGCGCGGCCGCGGCGGCCAGGTGGTCGCTATCCACGTCGCACAGGGCGACGCACTCGACCCCTCCGCAGTTGAAGGCGGCGTTGAGGTCCACCATGCCATACCAGCCGCAACCGATCACACCGATTTTGATCTTCGAAGCCGGCTGGGCGGCCACGGCCAAAGCGCTGAGGAACTCGCGGCGGTTCTGCATGAGACCCATGATAGCCGCAAGCCCGCGCGGGCGGAATTACCGGGATGGGGCCGCCGCTTCCACGTTGTCGATCAGGCGGGTGGAGCCGACGCGGATGGCGGCGGCGACGCGGACCGGGCCGCGGATCTCTTTGACCGGCTGCATCTCGTCCGGGTCGACGATTTCGAGATACTCGACGCGCAGGCCCGGCTGCTCGGCGAGCACGGCGAGGGCCTCCCGCTTCACCGCTTCCGCGCTGGCCGAGCCATCGCCGATCAGCCGCTGGGCCAGGTGCAGCGCGCGCGAAAGCGACAGCGCCACCTGCCGCTCCTGGGCGCTCAGCCGCTGGTTGCGCGAGCTCAGTGCGAGGCCGTCGGGCTCCCGTACCGTGGGCACGCCAACGATCGCCAAGGGCAGATTCAGGTCGCGGACCATGCGGCGGATCACGGCCAACTGCTGGGCATCCTTCTCGCCGAAGTAGGCACGCTCGGGTTGGACGATGTGGAACAGCTTCAGCACCACCGTGGCCACGCCCTGGAAGTGGCCGGGGCGGAAACGGCCGCACAGGTGCTCGGAGACACGCCGGACCTCGACCACGGTGCACGGCGGCTCGGGGTACATCTCGCGGGCGTCGGGAGCGAAAACGACATCCGCGCCCAGCGATTCGCACAGGCGCGCATCCGCGTCCAAGGCGCGCGGGTAGCGCGCGTAGTCGTCCTTCTCGTCGAACTGGATGGGGTTGACGAAGATGCTGACCACCACCACGCCACACTCGCGCCGCGCGGTCTCGATCAGGCGGGCGTGCCCGGCGTGAAGCGCTCCCATGGTGGGCACGAGGCCGATCGCCGTTCCGGCCCGGCGCACGGGAACCAGCGCCGCGCGCAACTCCTCGATGGTATGGATCACGCGCAGGCTCATCGCGCGGCTTCCTTCCCTTTCCCCGTCTCGGGGAACCTGCCGGCGTAAGCCTCCACCGCCGCCACCATCTGCTCGCCCAGCCGCGCGTACTGTATCACGAACGACGGCACGGGGCCGGCCGAGATGCCTAACAGGTCGTAGCTGACCAGGACCTGGCCATCGCAACTCGCCCCGGCGCCGATTCCGATGGTGGGGATGGAGATCCGCTCGGTCACCCGCGCGGCGACCTCTTCCGGAATGGCTTCGAGCACCACCGCGAAGGCGCCGGCCTGATCGAGCGCTTCGGCGTCACCGATCAATCGCTCGGCCTCGGCCTCCTCGCGGGCCTGCCGGCGGAATCCACCCAACTGGTGCACCGACTGGGGCAGGAGTCCCAGGTGGCCCATCACCGGGATGCCGACACCCACCAGCCGGGCGACCGTCTCGGCCATCGCGCCGCCGCCCTCCACCTTCACCGCCGCCGCCCCGCCTTCCTGCATCAGGCGGCCTGCATTGCGCAGGGCGTCCGGCAGGCTGACCTGCGCCGTGAGGAACGGCATGTCGGCCACCACCAGGGCCCGCCGTGCGCCCCGGCTCACCGCGCGGCAGTGATGGATCATGGCGTCGAGGGTCACCGGCAGGGTCGTCGCACAGCCCATAACGACCATTCCAAGCGAGTCTCCAACCAGCAGGATGTCGACCCCGGCCTGGTCGAACAGCCGCGCCATGGTTGCGTCGTAGGCCGTGAGCATGACGATCTTCTCGCCGCGGCCCTTCTTCTGTTTGAGGTCCGGAACACGGACCGGTTTGTCTGAAGTCAGCGAGGGGGTCACCGTCTCCCATTGTCTCGCGAACCGGAGGCGGCGGTCACCTCGCGCTGCTGCGGACGGCGGCCGCCTTGCTAATCTCGGCGTGGCTCAGCAAGTACTTGTGGCGCTGTTCGACGAAGCTCTTCAGACTCATGGCCGGGGGACTGCCGGGGCCGAAGAAACCTTCCGAAGACGAATCCTGGGCGACGCCCTTGGTGAACGCCTCGGTGGTGTCGAGCTTGCGGGTGTCCTTCTTGATGTCGTCCAGGATGAGAGCCTGATACTGCTGCGCCAGCGGATAGATCCTGTCCCAGACCAGCCACCGCCCGGCGATATCGCGCATACAGCCCACGTAGCGGGCACGCAACGCCGGCGCGGCCAGCAGCTTGTTGAGCAGCGGCTTGTTTGGATCGCCGGAACCGGCGAACGGGTCGAGATCGGCCTTGCGCTCGCCTTGCGGTCCGCGCGGACCCGGCCGCTCCCCCATTGGAGGCCCAAAGCCCGGGCCGCCCGGGCCGCCGCCTGGTCCGCCGGGACCGAAGTGCTCAGCCGCCTGGAAGGTCTCGTTGGCGTCGTGCGGGATGATGTGGAAGCGGCCCTGCGGGTCCTGGTACAGGCTGTAGTCGCTGGCGCGGCTCCAGTAGCCGTCATTGTTGATGAGCGCGTTGTCCACTGCCAGGAACTTGAGCGCGCCGTCGATATCGAGCAGTGGCTCCAGTGCCTTCTCCAGCTTGTCCGGCGGAGTCTCGTCCATCACTTTGCACAGCCGTACCAGATCGGCCCAGGCCTTTGGATCGTTCTTGCTCCG
>CAYOTD010000727.1:0-2858 GCA_964406685.1 uncultured Solibacteraceae bacterium
TCTTGCGCATGTTGGCCGGGTTGAGCAGGGGTCCGAGGCCGGCCAGGTCGGCGAGATACTGGCCGATCAACTGGTCGGTCAGGCATCCTTCGCCGAGCTGGAAGTCGGGATGCTCGGGATCCTCGGCGCCGCCGGTGGAGCGCAGGGGTTTGGCGATCTTCTCCAGCGGGATACCCTGGATCTTCTGCACGTAGTGCTGGCCGTTGAATAGATTGGCGTCGATCCAGCGGCTGCCGGCGGCGAACAGGGCGGCGCAGCGGCGGGCGAAGTCCTCATCGCCGGCGGCCCGGGCCATCTCTTCGCAGGCGCGCAGGCCGCCCAGGTAATAGACGCCGCACATGGGGTTGGGACCGTAGAACTCGACGTCGTAGGTATTGTGCTGGACGCCTTCGGCCACGCCGTCGCGGTTCCCGTCCCAGCCGCCCTCGACCCAGGCGAACTCCATGGCCTGTTTCACCTGGGGCCAGATGCGGCGGAGCCAATCCGCATCGCCGGACAGGCGCCAGTCGAGGAAGGCCTTGATGATCTGTCCCATGGTGCCGTCGGCGGCGGTGGTGCCGCCGGTCTGTTTGCCCTCGGGGAGGGCGATGCGGATGGGGACGACGCCGCCGAGCTTCGAACCCAGCTCGAAGGCCGATTCCCGCATGGATCGCGCCAGGGAGGGGAACAGGTGCTGGGTGGCGACCTCGTAGTTCCAGACGTGGGTGCAGTTGCCGTGGCAGCAGCCAAGCTGGTCGTCGCTGCCTTCGAAGCCGCGGAACTTGCCGTCGGCGGTGCGGAAGCAGGTGTTGGTGACGAGGGTGGAGAGGTTGGACATGGCGGCGTCCTTGACCGCCGGGGGCAAGGTGGAGGCGCGCATGGCGGCGGCGAAGGAGCGGGTGCGGTTCTCGAGGGAGTCCAGGTGCGAGGCGGTGTACTCGGCTACTTTCCAGGCGTCGGCGAAGCGCCGGGCGTAGTAGTTGCCGATGATGGTGTTCTCCTCGCCCTGGGGAGCGGCCCAGCCGCACCAGGCGGGGGTGCGGTTGGGGAAGTGCCAGGCCAGCAGGAAGGTGAAATCGGCCTCGGCGCCGGGGGCGATGGAGCGCTGCAAGCAGAGCGAGCCGACGGTGTTGCGCGGTTCGGGCTCGGGGCCGAGGAGGCCGTCGGCGGAGAAGTCGTCCCAGAACAGCAGGGGGCTGGCCCACCACTTGGCGCGCTGCCAGCCGCGCAGGTGGGTCACCTGGCCCTGGCCAGCGTTGAGGACGCAGAGGGCGAGGGAGCCGAACATGGGCGCTTCGGGGGCGGCCTTGGGATCGGTCATCATGAGGCCGTCGAGACCGGGGGCGGAGCGGAACTCGGTAGTGCGCGCCGATTCCGCCGTGCGGCCGCGCGGGCCGCGGGCGCGCGGGTCGACGCCGACGGGGTTGTCGATGGACCAGGCGATGGAGACTTTGGCGGGAGCCTTGCCGGGATTCGAGACGCGATAGCGCAGCACGGCGACGGGGAGGCCGGAGTCGTCGGGTTCGAGCGGGATGAAGGGGGTAAAGGCTTCGAGGGTGACCTTCACGGGGAGGGCGCGGTCGCGGAAGGCGACGGTGGCCAGGGGGAACTCGCCGGTGAAGCGGGCTTGGTCGAGGCGGGTCAGGCCGGAGACCTGGGCGGGATTGAGGCCGCGAGCGGCGTGATATGGCGGGTTGAGGCGGGCCTCGAGGACGCGGGCCACGGGGCGGGCGGAGCCGGCCTGCGCCCAGATGCAGGGGAACGAGTAGCTAAGCAGCCCCCCTTTGTTGGGGCGATTGAAGATCTCCCAATCGCGGAGTTCGCCTCTGCCGCCGAGGCTGACGCTGCCGGCGCCGACGCCGCCCAGGGGAAAGGCGATCATCGAGAGCTGGCGGCCGCGGAAGGTTCGCGGGTACTCGAACGGCGCGGGAGCGGCGGTGGGGACCGGTTTGGGTTCGGCGGAGGCGGGGGCGGGCGGCTGGGCGGCGGCCGGGGCGGCCGCGGCGCCGAGGGCCGCCGTCTTCAGGAAGTTTCTTCGTCCGGTTTCGGATGCGCTGTTCCGGGCCATGGGGATTCGCTCCTTGTGGTGATGCTCCGCGGTGAGGCGGACGGCGCCACGGGATACTCTAGCACAGCCGGTGGGTTCCGGCCCGCGGAGACGGGGCGTGTTTTAATGGAATCTTGATGACCCGACGAGAAGCCATTGGGGCGCTGGCCGCGGCCGCGATTCCCAGTATCGATCCCAGAATCATTCAAAGCCATGACGATTACGTCGCCCGCCTGCTCGAGCGCCAGGTGACCGACCCCGCCAGCCGCTGGTGCGGGGGATACCTGGACGAAAACGGGCTGTGCAACCCGCATTCGGCGGGCGGCATCGCCGACCTGTTCACGGCCGCGTATCTGCATCCCGGCTCGCGGTATCACAAGGCGCCGCTGCTGCTGGAGCGAATCCGGCTGGCAGCCAGGCACCTGCTGTCGCGGCAGAATGCGGACGGCACCATCGATCTGCTGATCACCAATTTCAACTCCCCGCCCGATACCGGGTTCGTGGTGCACAACGTGGCCACGGCCGCCTGCCTGGCGAAGCGGCACGGGCTGGACGAGGTGTTGCGGCTGGTGGAGCCGTTCCTGAGCAAGGCGGGGGCGGCGCTGGCGCGTGGCGGCGTGCACACGCCGAATCACCGCTGGGTGGTCTCCTCCGCGATGGCGCAGATCCACGAAGTTCTGCCCAACCCGGACTACCCGCGGCGCATCGAGCAGTGGCTGGGCGAGGGGGTCGACATCGACGCCGACGGGCAGTACTCCGAGCGCAGCGGGCTGGTGTACAACATCGTCAGCAACCGGGCGCTGGTGGTGCTGGCGGCGAAGCTGAACCGGCC
>CAYOTD010000728.1:0-2857 GCA_964406685.1 uncultured Solibacteraceae bacterium
GGTGATGGCTTGGGTTTCTTCCGCCATGGTTCTCTCCCTGGTAAAGACAACACGATTTTCAAAGCTTCAGGTGGAACTGTATCACCACCGGCGCTTGCACTCAAGGCCGGGCCTGGGCGCGGGAGGGAGCGATGGGGCGCCACTCGATCTTCCGCACGCCCGCCACGGTGGCGTAGGTGGCGATGCCGAAAGGGGTCGACCGGTCGATATCGCCCTCGCGCAGAGCGATCCATTTGCCGGCGAGGGCGACGTCGATCACCATCTCGTCGTCGATCCAGGCCGCGATGCGGGCGGGGGTCACCCGCAGGCGCAAGGCGTACCAGCGGCCGAGTTCGAACTTCCGGGTCGTGCTGGTTTCGTTGCGCAGGGCATCGGCGCCGTTGATGCTCGACAGGCCCACGACCTCTCCGCCCCAACCGCCGTTGATCCAGGTGCAGTAGGAATCCCCGACGGGGAAGGTAATGCCGGCGAAGAAATCGCTCCCCTTCAGCCGTGCGGCTTCGACGCGGACCTCGTAGCCGGAGGCGGGGAAGGGGGCGGCGGGGGCCGCCCAGTTGATGCCGGTCAGGACGCCGGCGCCGATGGTGATCACTCCCTTGTCGACGGTGACCTTCCCGGCGCCGAAGAAGTCCGATTCCTTCCAGCCCGCCAGGGACTTGCCGTCGAACAGCGAGCGCCACTCGCCGGGGGCGGGCGGCGGCTGCCGGCACTGAAGGAGACCGGGCACGAGCAGTGCCGCTCCAGACGCCAACCACACCGATTTCATGATCATTCCGGGTTGCCTCCCGCATGATACAGCCGCGCCGCCGGCCGATTCAACGGTGCTTGGGGATGGGCGGGATGAACGTCTTGCCGGGTTGTCGTGGAGAAGGCGCTTCGTAGTAGTACGGCCCGATGCGGAATTCGCGGTTCAGATCCCGAGGCGTGAGCCAGAAGAGTGTGGAGGCGAGCATCATTTGCAGGAGGGCCAGCCCCCAGATCGAGCGGCTGCGCTCGAACAGCAGGCTCGACACGAGGCCCCACACGTAAGTCGCCGGGACCAGCACGGGGTTGGGCACGTGCATGATCGCGAACGCAATCCCCGCAAGCCCCGCGGCCAGCCTGGGGCGCTTCAGACTGTCCCGCAGCGGCAGGTAGGTCATCGATTGGTAGACGACCTGCTGGGCGGCGGCCCAGGCGAAGTACAGCACGCCGTGGGTCAGGGCTCCGAGGTGGAGCAGTCTGTCACGGCCCAGAATCAGGAACACAAAGACGCTGAAGATCCAGATCACGGACCAGCGGCGTGCCGAGGCGCGGAAGTCACTCCATCCGAGGCCGAGCGATCGCGGGGTTAGCGAGCGGCGGCGCCAGGAGAGGGCAACCGCGACGGGCACCAGCACGCCGGGCCAGGGGAAGGGAATCACCAGCAGCCAGAGGTAGGCCAGCAGGGCGAGGAAGAACGCCACGGCCTCGGCGATTTCGCTTGCTCGGCGTTGGCCGCTGGCCTCGGGCACGGTCGTAGGATAGCTGGGGAGAGTGTTGAGCCGCAATTGGCGGCGCTGAAGCGCCGCGCGGGGTGAACCCCGCCCTCCTTGGTTATCGGTGGAAGGACTCGGCTTGGATGGCGGTGATTACGGCTACGTTGTAGATGTCGTCCACCGAGCAGCCGCGGGACAGGTCGTTGCCGGCGCGGGCCAGACCTTGTAGAAAGGGGCCGATGGCCGCGGCGTCGCCCAAGCGCTCCACCATTTTGTAGGCGATATTGGCCGAGGCGAGGTCGGGGAAGATGAGGGTGTTGGCGGCGCCGGCGACGGTGGAGCCCGGCGCCTTCGAGCGGCCTACGGCGGGGGCGAGGGCGGCGTCGGCCTGCAATTCGCCGTCCACGTGAAGCTCCGGGTTGCGCGCACGCACGATGCGCAGGGCCTCTACCACCTTCTCCGTGGCGCGGTGGCGGCCGCTGCCCTTGGTGGAGAACGACAGCAGCGCGACGCAGGGCTCGACTTGGAGCAGCGTGCGCACGCTGCGGGCCGTAGCGAGGGCGATTTCGGCGAGCTGCACGGCGGTGGGTTCGATGTTAATGGCGCAATCGGATAACGCCAGCACGCCCCGGTGGCCGAAGGAACGGTCGCGCACGCACAGGAAGAAGACGCTGGAGACGGTCCGCACGTCGGAGGCGGTGCCGACGCATTGCAGGCCGGCACGCACGGCTTCGGCGGTGGTGGTCGAGGCTCCGCCCACGCTGCCATCGACGTCGCCCGCCGCCAGCATCAGCTTGGCGAAGTGAAGCGGCCCGCGGGCGATCATCCGCGCCTCCACCTGGGTGACGCCGCGGGAGCGGCGGCGCTCGAAGTAGAGAGCGGCATACTTGTCCACGTTGGGCGAGGTTTCCGGATCGACGAACTCGATCCCCTCGGGGGCCTGCGCCGGTTTGGGGCCGATGAGGACGGGAGTTACCAGCCCGTCGCGCTTCAGCCGCCCGGCCGCTTCGACGACGCGCGGGTCGCCGCCTTCGGGGAATACGATCCGCATCTTGGGCCGCTGGGCGCGGGCGCGCTCGATGTGGCCGGCCATGAACTCGACGGCGGACTCCGGGAGGCTCATCTCAGGTCCATTGTAGCCGCTGGCCGGTCACCGGCCGCCGTTGAAGACCTGGAACTCGCGCAGCCGGGGCGGAGCGAGGGCGGAGAGGATCACCAGCCGGACGCGGCCGGAGAGGACCGGCTCGAACAGGTCGATCTTCCTGTGGCCGATGGTCGTGCCCGCGGCGACGGTCTTCCACTCCTCGCCCACCTGGGCCTGAATGGCGTAGCGGGCCACACGCTGGCCCTCGGCCAGCGACTCCATCGTGACCGCGCGGTCAAAGGTCATGGGAGATGAG
>CAYOTD010000729.1:0-2855 GCA_964406685.1 uncultured Solibacteraceae bacterium
CAGCCGCCTTTCATGTAAAGATCGGTGCGCCGCCAACCGGTTGCGTCACTGCCGCAATACAGCGGCGACAGCAGAAAGCTGGCGCCGGCGCGGCCCCGGTACTTCGGGCGTCGCGAATCCACCAGAACGATGTTGGCGTTGATCAGGTGGTAGGGCCTGGAAACCTCCGGGGCGCAAAAACTCTCCAACAGCGCGTTATCCGCCTCCGAGGCCAGCGCCCAGGCGCCCGCGCGCAGCGTATCGGTGTCGGGCAGGAACACCTCCATCAGCCGGTCGCGGTACATGCGGTGCATGCCTGAATGATTGATGTTGACAATTCCGCCGATGGAAATGGCGAAGTAGCCGAGCAGAAGCAGCTGCTTCCAGTCCTGGACAAAGGCGGACAGCAGATAGCCCGCCTGCAGCAGCCCATATATCAGCAACGTTGCGCCCAGGACGATGCGGAGCGCGCCGAAGCGCGCCGAAGTATTTTTGCTCGAAAGCTCGTAGATGCTCAAAAGAGCGCCAAGCGCCGTTGACAGGCCGGCAGCCGTGACCTTGCCCCAGACGCTTCCAATAAACCCCGGTGAATAGGGGAGGCTGCCAATCACCAGCAGCAGCAAGGTCAGAGATATGAGGGCGCCGCCGAGCCTCTGGGCGCGCCTCAGACCACAGTACTGCACTTCCGGGCACAGCGCCGGCGCGGCCGTGCGCACGGAGAACAGGACCGAGAGAACGCCCATGGCCATCAACAGCGCCAGCGCGGCCCACCAGAAGGCATTCATAGACCAGGTAATCCAGGCCAATTCGGCGCCCGCATTGGGTAACCGGCTCAGGCTGAAATCCTGGAACAGGCATGCCCGGCGCAGCAGCGCCATTGCCAGACACACCAGAAGCAGATAGGCCAGCAGCGAGGTGAACGCGCCGCGCGCGAGCACGCTGATGGCAGAGGTCAGATTGAGCCCGGTATCGGGCGTAAGGTATGCGCCGTGATCGCGGATATAGTCAAGGGCGGGCCGGCGCGGCCCGGTGCGGCCGCCGATGTCGCCGCTGCCGTAGGGAAAATCGGCCGCGGTGACGCCGGCCGGGATAGCGCCGGTTCCGTGCGGGTCCGGGATGCCTTGAGTGAGATACCAGGTCAGCGAACAGCCGATGTACCCCCCGCCCGACACAGTCGAAAGGTAATGCACCTTCTCCAGCAGACCGCCGGCTACCAGCCCCTGCAGGACACCGGTCGCGAACGAGGCTGAGCGGATGCCCCCGCCCGAAATGGCCAGCCCCGCAAAGTCCCGGCCATCTCCGTCGCCGGTATCGCAGTCGGCGTCAGTCCCGACCGCGCTTCCGCGACCCATGGAGCGGATCCGCATCCGCTCCTGATGAAACACATCCTCAAACTCCCGAGTGTACCGTGGCGCCGAACCGTTCATGCTCATCCTCCCGGGGAATGCGTCAACAGCCCCATGAAAGTGACATTATCCTGGATTCCACGGGTGAAGCCATCCTTCGTTCACTCCGGATGCCGTTCTTCCGCTGCTCCAGGCTCATTTCGCTACCGCCGATGAACACCCCGCGGGTGGGCCGTTCGCTGCTCCGACAGGGGCATGGAAAGGCATCCGCCGGGATTTGGAAACAAACTTTGCTGTAGTATTCCCGCCAACCATGATATTCTGTCTCAGAGCTTCACGGGCGCCTCCCCGATTTGTTGTGATTCGCAACCAGACAATATCATGGAATTGCCCGTGGAGCTCGCTTATTATACGCTTGACAAATACATTCAATTATTTGAATGTATTTTTGCATACGGCTCAAAAATATTTGCCATCTACCAGGAGACGAATATGGAGAGAAAAAGATTCAGGAAGGTCCTCGCCGCCAACCGGGGCGAGATCGCAATACGGATATTCAGGGCCTGCAATGAGCTTGGAATTGCCACGGTGGCCATCTATTCCCGTGAAGACCGCCTCTCCCTCTACCGCCAGAAGGCCGACGAGGCCTACCTGGTGGGAAAGGGAAAGAGCCCGGTGGACGCCTATCTGGGAATCGACGAGATAATTGGCCTTGCCCTGGACAAGAAGGTGGACGCCATCCACCCCGGCTACGGATTCCTTTCCGAAAACGCCGAATTCGCGGAAAAATGCGAACAGGCGGGGATCGTCTTCATCGGCCCCACCGCCGGGATGCAGCGGATGGTGGGAGACAAGATTGCGGCCCGCCGCGTGGCCATCGCGGCCGGGGTGCCGGTGATCCCCGGAACAGACAACCCCGTTGAATCCGAAAAGGAGGCCCTCGCCTTCGCCGAAGGCGCGGGCTATCCGCTGATCATCAAGGCCGCGGCCGGAGGCGGCGGCCGGGGAATGAGGGTCGCCCGAAACCAGCGGGAGCTGCTGGAAGGTCTGGCCAGCGCGGCCAGCGAGGCCGGGGCCGCCTTCGGCAACCCCGCTGTCTTCCTGGAACGCTACATCGAGCATCCCAAGCACATCGAGGTGCAGGCGCTGGGGGACAACCACGGCAACCTGGTCCATTTCTTCGAGCGCGACTGCTCCATCCAGCGCCGCCACCAGAAGGTGGTGGAATTCGCGCCATCCCTGCGCCTGACCGCCGGGCAGCGGCTCGAGCTGTGTGAAGCGGCCCTGAAGGTGGCCCGCCACGTCAACTACCGCAACGCCGGCACGGTGGAGTTTCTGCTGGATCAGGAGGGGAACTACTACTTCATCGAGATGAATCCGCGCATCCAGGTGGAACATACCGTGACCGAGATGATCACCGGCAGAAACCTGGTGCAGGCCCAGATCCTGGTGGCGGAAGGGTTCAGGCTGTCCGACCCGGAGATCAACATCCCCTCCCAGGAGGCGATCCAGATGCGGGGGCACTCCATA
>CAYOTD010000730.1:0-2850 GCA_964406685.1 uncultured Solibacteraceae bacterium
ACGCCATCCCGGAGGTGGTGGAAGAGGTGCAAGTGCAAACCACGCCCATCGACGCCTCGACGGGGCGCGCCATCGGCGCGTTCGTCAACATGGTCATGAAGAGCGGCACGAACACGTTCCACTCCGACCTGGTGTACTCCTACATCGGCCGCACGCTCACCGCCATGGACTTCTTCACCAAGCGAAACATCTACAACCCGGCCAACGCTCCGGTGACCGAGGAGAAGAAGAAGGCGGCCTGGCCGGGCGCCAACACGAAGCGGTACCGGGTGGCGGCCAACGGTCCTCTCTACATCCCCAGGCTGTATGACGGCCGCGACCGGACGTTCTGGACCTTCGGTTTCGAAGCGATGACCTCGTCCCTGCTCACCCCGCAGACCACCACCATGCCGGCGGCGGCGCAGCGCGAAGGAGACTTCTCGCAACTGCTGCAAATCGGGTCGCAGTACCAGATCTATGATCCGGCCACCATCGCCGCAGCCTCCGGCGGCCGCTACAGCCGGCAGCCGTTCGCGGGGAACCTGATTCCCGCCAGCCGCATCGCCCCCATCGCCAGACAGCTCCTGGAATACTATCCGATGCCGAACGTGCCGGGCACCAAAGACGGGCTGAACAACTTCGCGTATCCGAACGTTTCGCCGCAGACCTACGACGCCGAGATGGCGCGCATCGATCACGTCGTGTCCGCCTCGCAGCGCATGTATGTCACGATTACGCGCAAGTATCACGACCATAACTACGACCCGATCCGGACCAAGGCCTACAGCTCGGAGATGGACCGCAAACAGCACACCATTTCGCTGGCCGACTCCATCACGCTGCGTCCCGACCTGGTCGTCGACCTGCGCTATGGAGCCACCCGCTACGGCGACCAGCGCTTCTCCAAGACGCGCGGCTTCGACCTGTCCACTCTCGGGCTGCCGGCGTCCCTGGTAAGTCAGTTGGATCGCAATTACACGACCGTGCCCCGGCTGGCCATCAGCGGTTACTTCACTCTTGGAGGCGGCGCGCAGGCCGGGGCCGCCTCCACTTACGCGCCGTACACGTACCACGACATCACCGGACAGGCGATGCACATGCGGGGGAATCACAGCCTGCGCGCCGGCGCCGAGTTCCGCGTGACCCAGCAGAGCAACACGAACCTGGGCAATCTCACTCCGTCCTACTCGTTCGCCGAGACCTGGACGCGCGGCCCGCTGGACAACTCGCCGGTGGCGCCCGTCGGGCAGAGCCTGGCGACCTTCCTGCTGGGTCTGCCCACCGGGGGAAGTATCGACAAGAAGGACACCAGCGCGGCCACCTCGAAGTACCACGCGCTGTACTTCCAGGACGATTGGAAGCTGACCAGCCGGCTGACGCTCAATCTGGGGATGCGCTGGGAGTTCGAGCGGCCCACCACGGAGCGCTTCAACCGCACGGCCATCGGATACGATTTCCTCACCGCGAACCCGATCCAGGAGGCGGCGCGGGCCAACTACGCCAGGGCGCCGATCGCCGAGATCTCCGCCGCCAACTTCAAAACCACCGGCGGCCTGATGTTCGCCGGCGTGGGCGGCAACGCGCGCGGCCTGTGGAACACCGACTGGAACAACCTGGCGCCCCGCATCGGATTGGCGTACCTGGTGCGGCGGAACACGGTGCTGCGCGGCGGCTACGGCATCTTCATCGCGCCCATCGGCGCGGAGAATGTCGGGGTCTACCAGCCCGGCTACACGGCGACCACGAGCATCGTGCCGAGCCAGAATAACGGCCTCACGTTCCAGGCCACCACGCAGAACCCCTTCCCGGGCGGGCTTCTGGCGATCGCCGGCAACTCCAAAGGAATGGCGACCTTCCTGGGCCAGGGCATCACCTCGCTCCGCAGAGATCTGCGTCATCCCTACATGCAGCGCTGGAACGTGAGCGTCCAGCAGGCTCTCCCCTACAAGATGATGGTCGACTTCGGCTACATCGGCAGCCGCGCGGTGGGCCTGCTGTACTCCGCGGCGGTCAACGCGGTGCCGGCGCAGTACCTGAGCACGTCGCCGGTGCGCGACCAGACGACCATCAACTACCTGAGCCAGAACGTCGCCAACCCGTTCAACGGCCTGGCGGAGTTCACGGGCACCAGCCTGGCGACCTCCAATGTGGCGCGCTCGCAACTGCTGCGGCCGTATCCGCAGTTCTCCAGCATCAGCCAAAACGCGCGGGACGGCTACTCCTGGTATCACGCCTTCCAGGCGCGGCTGGAGAAGCGGATGTCGGCGGGTTTCACCACGACGGCGGCCTTCAGTTGGTCCAAGAGCATGGACGCCACCACGAAGCTGAACGAGAGCGACCCGGCGCCCTACCGCTCGATCTCCTCTTTCGACCGTCCGCTGAACATCACCATCAGCGCCGTGTACGATTTCCCCTTCGGCTACAAGCGCCGCTGGCTGGCGGGCTCGCGCCTGCTGGACCAGGCGGTGGGCGGGTGGTCGATCCAGGGGATCTACATCGGCCAGAGCGGCGCCCCCATCGATTTCGGCAACATCATCTTCAGCGGGAACATCGAAGACATCGTGCTACCCAAGTCGCAGCGCACGGTGGACCGCTGGTTCAACACCGACGCCGGTTTCGAGCGCAACTCGACCAGGCAACTGGGCTCCAACATCCGGACCTTCCCGCTGCGGTTCAGCGGGCTGCGCGCCGACGGGATGAACTGCGCCAACATCTCCCTGTTCAAGACCTTCAAGTTCACCGAGCGCATAGGCTTCCAGCTTCGCGCCGAAGCCACGAACGCCTTCAACCACTCGATGTTCATCAGCTCGCCGACCACAACGCCAACCAGCACGCTATTCGGCGCCATGCCCAGCTCGGTAGTCCAATCCA
>CAYOTD010000731.1:0-2836 GCA_964406685.1 uncultured Solibacteraceae bacterium
GCGCGGTTCTGCAGGCTGACGTAGGTCGCGATCAGCCCGGACAGCAATCCGACTCCGGGGATCAGAATTTGAAAAGGGTGGTTTTCCACGGAAGACTTTCAAGGATGCCCAACTCGGCAGACCAGTCGGACAAAGCGAGGCACAGCCCCTGCAAATCCGAACTGCCGGCCATGATCTCTTTCTCCACAGCCGCAATCTCCGGCGGCATCGTTCGATTCATGCGGCGACGCCGAGCCGCTCGGCAGCGATGTCGCGATAATTCCGCCCGTCGCCTTCGAGCGTCGCCTCCTTACCGCTGAACTCCTGCCAGCGCCGAACGATCACATCGCAGTACTTCGGCTCGAGCTCGATGAGCCGGGCATGGCGACCGGTCTTCTCGCAGGCGATCAGCGTGGACCCGGACCCGGCAAACGGATCGAGCACCGTGTCGCGGCTCTTGCTGGAGTTGCGAATCGCGCGCTCGACGAGCTCGACCGGCTTCATAGTCGGATGAAGGTCGTTCGCAATGGGCTTGTTCACGAACCACACGTCGCCCTGGTCGCGGGCGCCGCACCAGTAGTGGTCCGCGCCTTCCTTCCAGCCGTAGAGGATCGGCTCGTACTGCCGCTGGTAGTCGGAGCGGCCTATCGTGAAGGTGTTCTTCGCCCAGATGACGAATGTGGACCAGTGGCCGCCCGCCGCCCGGAAAGCCTTCTCGAGGGTGTGGAGTTCCGAGGAGGACATGCAGATGTAGACGGCACCCTTGGTCACCGCCAGCATGTTGACGCAAGCGTCGCGAAGGAACTGCTCGAAGCCATCGCCGAGGTTGTCGTTGGCAATCTTGCGCTTCTTGCCGCGCAGCTTATCCTTCATCGTCGCGCCGTAATTCACGTTGTAGGGCGGGTCAGTCCAAACCATGTCGGCGAGGCCACCGGCCAGCACCTTCTCTACGGCCTCGATCTGCGTGGCCTCTCCGCACAGCAGCCGGTGGTCGCCCATCAGCCAGATTTCGCCGGACCTCGTGACCGCAGTCTCCGGGGTCTCCGGAACCGCATCATCGTCCGTGTTGCCAGCGGCCCCGGTCTCGGGCTCCGCGAGCAACGCCTCCAGTTCACCGTCATCGAAGCCCAACACCTCGAGGTTGAAATCGTCCTCGCGCAACGCTTCGAGCTCGACGCGCAGCATCTCCTCGTCCCAGCCGGCAGTCAGCGCCAGGCGGTTGTCGGCCAGGACCAGCGCGCGGCGCTGCGTCTCGGTCAAATGGTCGAGGACAATGACCGGAACCTCGGTCATGCCCAGCTTCCGGGCGGCGAGCAGGCGTGCGTGGCCGGCGATGATCACGTTGTCCGGGCCGATCAGGACAGGATTCACGAACCCAAACTCGGCGATCGATGCCGCGATCTGGGCCACCTGTTCCGCGCTGTGCGTGCGCGCATTCCTGGCGTACGGGATCAGTTTTTCGACCGGCCACGCACGGACCTGCAAGGCGTTCATGGTTTGGCGGGTTCCGGCGATTTCGTGAACAGCCCGAGCTCGTTGTGGAGATCCACGATCCGGGCGATCATCGGCACCACGACCGCGACCAGCTTCTGCCAACTGAACTCCTTGGCCAGATCGGAGCTGGCGTCGTAGGCCGACTTCAGAACCTCCAGGATGAGATCCAGCTTCTTCGTCCCCTGCCCGGGCAGCGGGATGGCCGCCTCGACGGCGCGGACAGCTTCCAGCACGACGGGCAGCAATTTGAGGATTGCGAGCAGCGTCTTCATGGGATGTCAGGCCTTCTTCGACAGCGCCTCGGCAACGGCGGCGGCAACCACCGCGCCGATCGCCTTGAGCGAGGCGTCATCGATCGAGACCGCGCGGGTCAGCAGCGTGTCGCCAGCGCCCTGTTGCACAGGGTTCCACTGTCCGTCGATGGCGATGTCGCCATGTCGCACGGCCTGTTTCGACACCAGGTTGGCCGTCTCGACGGCGTTCTGAAGCGCCTGCGAGGCGATCTGGTTCAGCCGCGTCTGCTCGGTCAGCGCCTGCCGCGCGGCCTGGATGTCCAGGTCCTGGTAGACGTCGTAGGTGCGCTTGATGTTGGCGAACGTCACGCGCTGGTTCTCGCTGTGGGCGGCCCCGGCGGTGGCGCTCGTGTTCTTGAACGATTCGTCCGTCCCGGTCTCGAACTCGCGTTCGGCCTGGTTCGGCGTGGCAACTTCGGGCATGAAACTCTCCTTTCGAAAGGCGTTTAAACGGTTTGGACCGCATCGCCGGTCCTGCGCGGCGCGTAGCACGGCATGCCGTTAGGTTTTCGCCGGATGGATTTCCGGTCGCGCCCGCGCAGATCTGCGGCGGTGTTCAGATCGATATCTCGGTCCGCCGCCACCTGCTCGAACGTCTGGCCGGTCGCGGCGAGGATGGGAACGCGCTCGTGTTCTTTGGCGCTCTCCTGGGAAATGGCTCGCTCGATGCGGCGCACGATGACGTCGCAGTAGGCTGGACTGATCTCGCAGCCGTAGCCGATCCGGTCAAGCACGGCGGCCGCCGCCATCGTGGTGCCGCTGCCCATGAACGGGTCGAAGACGATGTCGCCGGCGTCCGTGAAGGCCTTGACGAAGAACTCGACCAGCGCCCGCGGAAACGGCGCCGAGTGCGCGCCCTGGCTGCTCTCCGACTTCACCTCGATCACGTTGCTCGGCCGCGCCAGGCCGCGATGACGGCCAGCTTCGTCCGCAGCGCCGGGGCGGCCGGCCGCCTTGCCGCGCGCTCCCGTACCCAGCAGCCCGCTTCCGGAAGCCGACTTCGGGTTGTCGGGCGAGTAATCGAAGCAGTCGTCGGAGACATGCCCGACCGCCTTCGGCCGGAACTTGAT
>CAYOTD010000732.1:0-2833 GCA_964406685.1 uncultured Solibacteraceae bacterium
GCCGCTGCCGGGAGTGGAACTGAAGACCGCGGAGGACGGCGAACTGCTGATCAAGACTCCGTGCCTGTTTCTGGGGTACTTCAACGATCCGGCGGCCTCCGCCGCGGTGGTGCGCGACGGGTGGCTGTACACGGGCGACCTGGCCGAGATCGACGCCGAAGGGTACGTCTACATCACCGGGCGCAAGAAGGAGATGATCGTCTCCTCCAACGGCAAGAAGATCTTCCCGTCGCACATCGAGAGCCTGTTCAAAATGGAGCCGATCGTCAGCCAGGTGCTGCTGGTGGGCGACCGGATGCCCTACGTGACGGCGCTGATCACCATCAACCCGGCGGTGGCGGCGGCGCTGCCGGGAATGGAGAAGCTGCGCGGGCGGGGGGCGGCGGAGGTGGTGCTGGCCGAGCCGGTGATCGCGGACGTGCGGCGGGTGGTGGCGCACGTCAACCGGCAGCTTGCCTCCTTCGAGCGCATCCGCAAGTTCCGGGTGCTGGACCGCGAGTTCTCCATCGAGCAGGGGGAACTGACGCCCACGCTGAAGCTGCGACGGGGGCGGGTGCTGGAGAAGTTCCGCGCGATGATCGACGAGATGTACGGGACCAAGGCGGAGTTCGCGGAGTAGGGGAAACCGCGGGGGCTACTTCAGTTCTTTGACGGCGATGTTGCGGAAGCGGTGGTAGCCGCCGTCCACCCAGCGGTTGCCGGCGTGGACCTGGACCGCGATCATGCCTTCGGTGGCGCCGTCGGCGGCGTGGTTGGCGGTGTCGGTCCAGTCGGTGACCTGGACGCCGTTTATCCACACCTGGATGTGGGGGACGTCGCCTTCGATGCGGGCGCGGATGGAGTTCCACTCGCCCTTTTTCCAGTGCTTTTCCCAGTCCTTGGAGGGCGTGCCCTTGACGTCCTTCAGGCGCTCGCCGTAGATTCCGCCGACGTTGCCCGTTTCCAGGTAGTCGAGCATGACCTGGTAGGCTTCGCCCTTTTCACTCGACCGCAGGAACAGGCCGCTATCGCAGCCGAAGTCGGGGTTCAGCTCGATGTAGACCTCGAAGTTTTTGTACTTCTTGTCGGTGAGCAGGATGCCGCCGTTGCCCTTTTTGTCCTGGGTGCCGAGGATCACTCCCTTCTCGACGCGCCACTGGGTGTTGCCGTGGTGGTTGACCTGGCTGATGTGCCAGCCCTTGAGGTCCTTGCCGTTGAAGATCTTCTTGAAGTCCGCCGGGGGGGCGCCCCAGGCGAGGGCGGCGCAAACGACCGTGAGAACGATGGCTCGCTTCATGTGTTTCTCCCTCAGAGAAGGACAGCGTATCACACCGCACTCCCATGCTATTCTCCAAGAATCGTGACCAATGCTCGGGCCGCACGCCTGGAAGCGCTGTTCGGCAAACAGCAACGGCCGCTTTGCCGGTACGTGTACCAGATTGTCGGCAACGTGGACGACGCGCTGGAGATCGTGCAGGAGAGCTTCCTGCGGCTTTGGAAGGTCTCCGAGACCCTGGACGACGCCTGCCTGGAGCCGGCGTATTTGTACAAGCTGGCGCGGAACCTGGCCATCGACACGCTGCGCAAGGATCACGTGCGGGGGCGCCATGCGGCCGTCGCCTGGCGGACCCACACCGTGCTGGTTCTGCCGGTCTCGCCCGAGGCGGAGTTCCTGGAGAGGGAGCGCCGCGAGCTGGCCGCGGAAACCCTGCGCCAGCTCGAGGGCAAGCAGCGGGAATTGCTGGCTCTGCGCGCCAGCGGCTTTTCCTACGACGAGATCGCGGATATCGCCGGCGTGAACCGGGGATCGGTGGGGCAGTTGATCACGCGCGCCCTGCGGAAGTGCCGGACCGCTTACGAGGAACTGGCGGGAGTTCGGACGGAGGATGCGGAACATGCGTCTGCCGGACGATGAGGAACTGGTCGCCTACCTGGACGGCGAAGTGGGGCCGTCGCGGCGCCAGGAGATCGCCCACCTGCTCCGGATCTCGCTGGTGTTGCGCGAGCGGCTGGCCGTGGTGCGCCGCGACATGGAAGTCACCGACCGGGTACTGGCCGACGCCGAGCCGTCCGTGCCGGCCGGGTGGAGTGGGCTGGAGGAGGCGCGCTCCCATCCCGCCCGCTGGCGGCGGGCTCTCGGAACCGGGATCGCCGCGGCGGCGTGCGCGGCGGTGGCGGTGCTGGTTTGGGTCGGAACTCCCCCTGCCATCTCCGCCAACGACGTGCTGACACGCGCCGGGCAGGCGGAAGCGGCGCGGCTGGAGGGTGTGATGGTTCCGGTGGTCCACCGGCGGCTGCGGATCGTGAGGACCGGCGGGGCGGGGAGTCCGGAAGCGGCCACGCTGGATTCCTGGACCGTCAGCGGCACGGGCGAGAACCGCGAGAGTTTCGAGCCGGAGGGCGGCGCGCGCGACACGCTTCGCGCGGAACTGGACCGGGTGCTGGAGAAGAACCGCATGGACCGGCGGTACCTGCTTTCTCCGGCCGCTTACCGGAGATGGCGCGCGGGCATTCATGCCTCCGGCGAGAGGCTGGAGCGCGTGCGGACCGGCGACGGGGCGGAGGCCTATTCCATTGCCACAACCGTTGCGGCCGACGGCGAGGGCGAGATCACGCGGTCGGAGTTCGTGGTGCGCGCCGGCGACTGGCGGCCGGTGGCGAACCACCTGCGCGTGCGCACGGCGCAGGGGGAAGCGGATTACGACATCCGCGAGATGGAACTGGCGGTGCTGGCGCGGGCCGCGCTGCCGGCCGACTATTTCCGTCCTTCGGCGCCTGTCCGGCCGGCGGCGCGCGAGCCGGTGTGGACGCCGCCTCCGGCGGTGGAACTCCCGGCCGCTTCCGCGCCCGCGGT
>CAYOTD010000733.1:0-2832 GCA_964406685.1 uncultured Solibacteraceae bacterium
GCCGGCAGGAAGGACTTCTGGGGGTTTGTGTGGCAGGGTGCGCCGTCGGAGGCGCTGACATGCAACGCACTGGAATGGCAGGCATCCGAAGGCGGGGGCAGGATTATCGAGCCGGACGGTGAGATCTCGGTGAATAACGCGGCAACGGTCAAGGCGTGGGAAAGGGCCGCGCGATGGGTGGGGAAGATCTCCCCGCCGGGCGTGGTGGCGTACCTGGAGTGGGACGCCGCGAATATCTGGACTTCGGGAGATGCGGCTTTCCTGCGCGCCTGGGCGTCGGCGTATGCGGTGAGCCGGCGCGCGGCGCCGGTTGGTGGGCGGTTTGCGGTGACGGTATTGCCTCGGGGCCAGGCGGGTCACGTGAGTACCCTGGGCATGACCAGCTATGGGGTCTCCCGGTACTCGCGGCACCCCGCCGATGCCGTGGCGCTGGTGCGGCACCTGATTCGCCGCGACGTCCAGCTTCGGCGGTCTCGGGCGAGTGCCGGGCCGCCCACGGTGCCGGAGCTGTATGAGGACAGCGAATCGCTCGCCGTGAATCCCTACTACCGAAGGCTGAAGCAGGTGTGGCGGGAGGATCTGCTGGTGCGGCCGTCCGCGGTCACCGGGAAGAAGTATCCCGAGGTCTCTAGGGCCTACTTCAGGGCGGTGCATTCGGTGCTGACGGGTAAGGCGCAAGCGCGCGCGGCGGCCGAGGCGCTGGAGACGCGGCTTGCGCAGATCCTGCGCGAATGACCGCCGGCGGGGACGAAAGAGGAGAGGAATGAAGCGAGGCTTGGGGAGCGAAATTCTTCGGCTGAGGGGATTCGGGATCGGGGTCCGCCTGACGGCGTGCACGCTGGCGGTGGTGGCGTTGATGATGGTGGCCGATGCTGTGTTCCTGTGGCAGATGACCCGGGTGCAGAACGAGGCGAGAAGGCTGTATCTGGCGAACCAGCGCTCGGCGGCCGCTCACCGGCTGCACGGAAAGGTGCTCCAGTTCCGGGAGAGGCTGGAGAGCCTGGCGCTTGCCCAGGACGCGGGCCAGTTTGAAGGGGAGATGGCTTCCTTCACCAAGGCTCTCTCGGCGGATGCCGAGGCGGCCAGAGAGGCGATGCGAACTTCGGAATCGTCTCAAGCCGTACCGCTGCTGGCGATGGTGGAGGCGATTCAGAGCGTACTGCCACCGCAGTCGGCGGCCGTGGCGGCGCTGGTGGAGACGGGCGACTGGCGAGCGATCCGCGAGCGGCTGGGCAACCAACTGCGGGCACTGGGACTACAGACGACCTCGCTGGCGGATACAGTAGACGCCGAGGCGGCGCAGGAGTGGGCCGAAGCGCTGCGAACCACGGAGCGGGTGCGGCGGGAGGTCCTGTCGGTAGTACCGGCAACGGCGCTACTGACGCTGTTCCTGGCGGTATGGGTGGGGGCGGTGGTGACGCGCAGCATCACGCGCCCTTTGACGGATGTAGGCGCGGCGGCGCGCGCCCTGGCGGGCGGCGATTTTCAGCACGTGATCCCGGTGGAGGGGCGGGACGAGTTGTCCGATCTGGCGGAAGCCTTCAACCGCACAGCGAGACAGTTGCGCGTTCTGTATCAGGCGCTGAAAGACAACGAGGCGCGGTTCCGGACCATCGCCGACGATACGCCGGCGTATTTGTGGATGACTTCGGAGAAGGAGGGAGGCACGTTTCTGAACCGAGCGTTCCGGGACTTCCTGGGAATCGGCGCGGATATGGGGAAGACGACGTGGCGGCGGGGTACGACCTGGGGGTGAACAGCTACCTCCGGAAGCCGGTGGACAGCAGGCAATTCGTGCATACGGTCGAGCAGCTTGGAGTGTACTGGCTGGTACTGAACGAGCCGCCGCCCAAGGAGGGATGAAGTGGGCATGAAGAGACGGGTGAGGCTGCTGCAAGTCGAGGACGACCCCAGCGACGCCGAACTGGCGGTTCGCCTGCTGAGGCGAGGCGGGATGGACGTGTTCTGGACCCAGGTGGAGAGCGCCGAACAGATGCGGCGGCTGCTGGCGGAGGAGGAGTGGGATGTAATCATCGCGGACTACCACATGCCGCAGTTCGGTGCGCCGGCGGCGCTGCGGATTCTGCGGGAGTCGGGGAAAGACATTCCCTTCATCGTGGTTTCGGGAGTGATCGGCGAGGACCTGGCGGTGGAGATGATGAAATCGGGGGCGCACGATTACCTGATGAAAGAGAACCTGACGCGGCTGGCGCCGGCCGTGGAGCGCGAGATCCGGGAGGCGGAATCGAGACGGGAGCGAAAGCGGGCGGAGGAGGAGCGGGAGAGCCTGCGAGCGCAGTTTCTCCACGCGCAGAAGATGGAGACGGTCGGGCGGCTGGCCGGAGGGATTGCTCACGACTTCAACAACCTCCTGACGGTGATGAACGGATATGCCGAGCTGCTGCTGGAACGCATGAAGCCGGACGATCCGCTGCGGGATCTGGTGAAGCCCATCCGGACCTCCGGCGAGCGGGCCGCGGCGCTGACCGGGCGGCTGCTGGCATTCTGCCGAAAACAGGTGCTCGGGGAAGAAGTGCTGAATCTGGGCGATGTGGTGAGCGGGATGCGGGAGACGATCGCCCGGCTTGTGGGCGAGGACATCGAAGTCGCGACGAAGGCGGACGGCCCGCCGGCAACGGTGATTGCCGATCGGGCGCGGATCGAACAGGCAATGATGAACCTGATCGTCAACGCGCGGGATGCGATGGCGGGCGGCGGCAAGCTGAGTATCGAGACCTGCCTCGTGGGGCAAGCGAACGCGTGTCCCCATTGCCGGTGCGCGCTGGATGCGGGGCCGTGGGTGCGGCTTTCGGTCCGCGACACCGGCTCGGG
>CAYOTD010000734.1:0-2831 GCA_964406685.1 uncultured Solibacteraceae bacterium
CCACGCTCCGCACACCGCGAAGTCGTCGCCGCCGGAGTAGATCACCACCACCCGGCGCCAGAACTCCGGCATCGAGCACAGCACTTCCAGTTCGCCGGCGAAGAATTGCTTGTAGACGATGGAGAGTTGAAGGTGCTCTTCAATCGACTGCGCCCGCCGCAGGCGGATTCCAAAGTTGTCGACGTCGCCGCGCAATACGCCCCACGTCGAACGCCCCACCGCCCGTCCGGCGAGGGTCGCCAGCGAAGCGGTCGAGCGGCCGTCGTCGCTGGGCGCCGCGTGCCGCGCCAGGCTGATCCCGTCCTGCGAAGTCAGGCTCCACGAATGCTTGCCGCCGTCCAGCACCGGTTCCGCCGGCGCGTCCGGCGACCAGCCCGCCGCGGCCGCTTCCCGCAGCCCGCGCGCCAGCCCGATGAACGTCTCCGCCGCCTCCGCCGTCTGTTCCGTCGACGGGTCGAAGCCCGGAGCGCCGCGCCGCCGCCGCATGGCTTCCGTCAGCCGCTTGCGCACGTCGCTCCAGTCGCCGAGGTTTTCGGTGACCGCCCACACCAGCCGCAGCCTTCCGCCGCTCAGCCGCGCGATACCTTCGCCTGCCGCCGTGAGAAACTCGTCCGCCGGCCCGCGAGCCTCCTCCGGCAGCACCACCAGGAATTGCCCGCCGCCGCTCGATCCCAGCAGGATCCGCGCCAGCCCCAGTTCCGCCAGCAGCGCTCGCGGCAGGATCTCGGACACCAGTGTCACCCAGTGCGAGCGGCCGAGGAACAGAGACTCCAGCTCGGCGCTCTCCACCGCCGCCGGAGCGGGAGAAGAGAGAAACTCTTCGATCCCGAGCAATTTCCCCTGGAGGAAGATCTGAACGGACATGAGTGCGCAGTCCCGCCGAAACCACTCACTCTAGCACAGAAGCGGGGCCGGGTGGCCCGCAATCCGTCCGTAGCCCAACGTGATTCTTATGGGAGCCCTTCCAGCTTGTAGGCAGATCAGAGCTTAGAGTTGCCAGATGGCTGGATGCCAGAGCGGAGGCCGCACCGAATGGGTGCGGAATTGCATGGTTTCGCGCGATGCCGCTCAACTCCAAGCGTTCCCCAGCCGAAGGCGAGTTCCTGTTCGAGATCGATGAACAACCGACCGAGGAGTGCTTGACGGCGCTCGGCGGCATACCCTTGTTTGTGCGCACGGCTCGGTCTCTGGATGTGCCGGGCAGCGTGAAGCGGAACTTGTCCCTGAAGCAGCGCGACCGCGGTTTTGATGAAGCGACGTATATTGAGAGCTTTTTGGTGCTGAATGCCGCCGGTGGGGATTGCCTGGAGGACTTCGATTGCCTGCGGGAAGACCGGGGCTTGGCAACGATGCTGGGTCATGAGGTGCCCAGTCCGGAGGCGGCCCGGAAGTTCTTGTATCAGTTTCACGACCCGCAGAAGATCGAGCAGGCGCAACGGGAACTGCCGGTAGGCGAGGTGAGCTACGTGCCGGAGGAAAGCACGGCCCGGCGCGGATTAGCGCAGGTAAACCAGGAGGTGGTGCGCGAGTTGGCGCGGCGCTGTGCCGGAGAGCGCATCGCGACCATCGACCTGGATGCCACGGTGATCGAGAGTTGGAAGCGTGAGGCCAAGGCCACCTACGAAGGCGGCAGCGGCTATCAGCCCATGGTGGCGCTGTGGGCGGAGATGAACGTCGTGGTGGCGGAAGAGTTCCGCGACGGCAATGTGCCGGCGCTGAAGGATCCGCTGCGAGTGGCGCAGCGAGCGTTCGTGAGCTTGCCCGAGGCGATAAAAGAAAGGTACTTCCGCGGGGATTCGGCCTGCGACGAAGAGGAGTTGCTGACTTGGCTGCGGGATGAGAAGCGCCCGAACGGCCCAGAAGGGTTCCTCGGGTTTGCGGTGAGCGCGCGCATGAATCCTGTGCTGCGGGAAGAGATCGAAGCTACGGCGCCGGAGAAATGGCAGCCGTATAGCGAAGACAGCGAAGCGGTCAAAGAATGCGCCCAGGTGGACTACTTTCCCGAAGAGACGGCGGCGAACCACTATCGGGAGCCGCTACGGACGATCGCCATTCGGATTCGCAAGAAGCAGCAACGGTTGTTTGCCGATGGCAGCCAGGTGAGGTATTTCGCCGTGCGGACGAACCTCTGGGAGTGGAAGCCGAAGCGGCTACTGGAATGGCATCGCGAGAAGGCGGGCACGATTGAGGCGGTCCACGACGTACTGAAGAATGAGTTGGCCGGTGGAGTTCTGCCTTGCGGACGTTATGGCGCCAACGCGGCCTGGTTCCGCCTGGCGGTGATCACCTATAACGTACTGACGGCGATGAAGCGCCTGGTGCTGCCTCCGGACTTGCAGACCGCACGTCCCAAGCGTCTGCGATTTCTAATCTTCCAGCAGCCGGGCAAGCTGATTCATCATGCCCGCAAGACCGTATTGCGGCTGGCGCGGACGTGGAACCGATTTTCGAGCTGGAAACAGGCGCTGGAGGTGTTGGTTTTGCCTGCGCCCGGGTAGGCAAGTCGAATGGAATCAGCTTACGGACGGATTACAGAAGCGAATTCGGAAGAGGTGTCGCGCGGCATAAGCACATTCACCAGACTTCCGCTATAGACGGCGGCGATACCGGCCTGCCACCGTCGGCAACCCTGCCTCGCTCCCAGATTCATCGTGGTTGCCCACAGCGGAGTGTTTGAGTTCCCATTCGCAATTCGCCTACGGACGGATTACGGGCGAGTCCGGCACACCACGTCGGGAAACACCGCGCGCTACAATTCCTTGAATGACAGCGGGGAAAACGACGCTTTGGACCGCGCCGGTTCTGCTGGCGCTGCTCACCCTGGGCCCGGC
>CAYOTD010000735.1:0-2823 GCA_964406685.1 uncultured Solibacteraceae bacterium
TAACGTCAAACGCACAAAGTCGCTGTTGCGCGACATCATCGCGGCCGGCGCGCAGCTTTCCTGGGTGGGACAGATCAGCGCCAACCTGCTGCGCGACGAAGAACTGGTGGACCTGATCGCCCAATCGGGCGGCAAGTGGATCTTCATCGGCATGGAATCGCTGGACCCGGCCAACCTGGCCAGCGTGAACAAATCCTTCAACAAGCCCGGCGAGTACGCCGCCGTGCTGGAGCGCCTGGCCAGACACCACGTCTACGCGATCACCTCCTTCATCTTCGGCCTGGACAACGACTCCACCGGCGTCGCCGCGCGGACTCTGGCCGAGATGCGGGACTGGCCTCCCGTGCTGCCGGTCTTCGGCCAGATCACGCCCTTTCCGGCCACGCCGCTCTACGACCGGCTGAAGAGGGAAGGCCGGTTGACGCGGCCCAAGCACTGGCTCGACTTCACGCCGTTCCAGATGGCGCACGCGCCGCGGAACATGACGCAGTCGCAGGTGCAGGACGAAGTTTGCGAGGCCTGGGCCAGCGCCTACAGCCCGCGAGCCAATTGGGACGCCATCGAGTCCATTGCGGATGAGCCGGCGCCGTACAAGATCAGCCACCTGCTGTCGCGCCTGTTCTTCCGCGGGATCTACTTTCAGCAGAAAGGGACCTGGCGCTGGCTGAAACTGGTCGCGAGCAACCGCCGGACGATCTTCCGGATCGTCCGGGATGCGATCAACCGCTGGCACGGCACCGCCGGCCCGAAGCGGCCGCTCGAATTCGAGAAGGGCGTTGCGCACGGCACCGCGCCGCGCTACGCCGGCGACTGAAGTCCCTCGACCACCGCCTCCAGGTACTCGCGCGCCCGTCTGGCGAGCGCATCCACGCCTCCGGGATCGCGCGGCCGCGGGAGGTAGGGCGCGAAGATGTTCTCACACACCAGGGGAATCGTGAGAGAGGTGCGCAGCACCGGCGCCAGCAGCTTGTAGTGGTCGATCTCGCCGAAGCCCGGACCGCAGTCCTGGCTGCGCGGCGTGTTGCGGTGGTCCTTGATGGCGAACGAGCGGATGTCGCGCCAGCAGGACTGGATGTCGGCGATCGGGTCGGCCTTCTCGTAGTCCAGGACATTGCCCGCGTCGTAACACAGGCGGACGCCCTCGTCTTCCACCCGCGCGATGATCCGGGCGCACTGCCGCCCGGTGCCGGTGTTGCCGCCGTGCTGCTTGATGGTGAGGGTGACGCCGTGGGCGCGCGCCGCCCCGCCCAACTGCTTCAGGTTGCGGATCCAGACCTCGTCCGCCCCCGGCGCGGTGTGCCCGAAGGTGATCAGGAACGGAATGCCGGCCGCGGCGGCCTGCTCGATACGGCGCGTGTGGACCGGGACCGACTCCGGCGCCTCCACGTAGATCTGGGAGAACATCATCACCGGCTCCAGGCCGGCGTCGCGGCAGCGCGCCGCCAGCCGCCGCGCCTCGGCCGGCGGGGCGCCGGCGTCGATCACCTGCCGCTTCACGCCGCCGGAGTCCGGATGCGTCGTTCCCCAGCCGAGATACTTGTATCCCGCGCGGGCGATTCCCTCCAGGGCGCGGCCGAGGGGAAACGGCGCGTAGGGCAGCGTCATGCAGCCGATCTGGAACTTCGTCGCCGTGGATTCGGCGGCCGCCAGGGCGGCCGTGGCAAACAACTCGCGTCGTGTCAGTGTTCCCATTTCCGTATCGCTTCGGTTCTGACCTATATTGGATGATGCCATGAACAGACGGGACTTTCTGCTGGGCACTCTCGCCGCCTCCGCGCGCGCCGGCGCGCAGGAGCCGATCGGCGCCGGATTCATCGGGACGGGAAACCGCGGCTCGCATCTGTTGCGCACCACCCTCGGGCATGAGGGCGTCAAGGTCGTTGCCGTGTGCGACATCAAGCCGGACCGGCTGGATAAGGCCGCCTCCGCCGCCGGCCGCGATCAGCCGGCCACCTACACCGATTACCGGCGGCTGCTCGATCGCAAGGACGTGAGCGCGGTGTTCGTCGCCACTCCCTGCGATTTGCACGCGGAGATGTCCATCGCCGCGTTGCAGGCCGGCAAGCACGTCTACTGCGAGAAGCCGGTGGGCATCACGCCGGAGTCGATCGGCCGCCTGGTTCGCGCGGCCCGGCAATCGAAGGCCGTCTTTCAGGCGGGCCAGCAGATGCGCTCCGACCTCAGGCTGCAAAAGGTCATGGCCAGACTGCGCGAAGGCGTCGCCGGGAAGATCATCATGGCCAAGGCGCAGCGCCATGCCGGCGAGGACCTGAATCACGAGGGGCCTTCCAAGGACTGGTTCTTCAACGCCACCCGCTCGGGCGACGTCATCGTCGAGATGGCGGTCCACAATCTCGACGAGTGCAACTGGGCCATCGGCAGCCGCCCGGAACGCGCCGCCGGTTTCGGAGGAACGCTGTTGTGGAAGGACGACCCGCCCGGCCGGACCAACATGGACGGCTACACCCTCAGCTACGATTACGCCAACGGCGTCAAGCTCTCTTTCACCCAGGTCTTCTTCCACCCGGACAGGCTGCCCGGCGGCGGCCAGTACCTGTACATTTACGGGACCGAAGGCGCCGTGGACGTGAACAACGCCATGTTCTACTCACGGGCGCGCGGGGCCGCCCCCACGCCGCTGCTGACGCCGGAGGAGCGGCAGGCCCGGCCGCTCGACAACGCCCACGTCGCCGGCTTCTTCGAGTCCATCCGCACGGGAGCCAAGCCCGCGGCCGGCATCGAGGTCGGCGCCACGGTCGCGCTGACCGCCATCATGGGACGCGAAGCGATCTACCAGAAGCGGGTGACCACCTGGCAGGAGAT
>CAYOTD010000736.1:0-2820 GCA_964406685.1 uncultured Solibacteraceae bacterium
CGGCATGGGCGCCATCCTCAAGGAGATCGCCCGTAACACGAAGACCGCCCTCGACCTTGAGGCTCCGACGGTGGCGGGCAAGCTCGGCGACTACGTGAATGCGTCCCCCGACGCCGACGGCGACGTGATTCGCCCGGTGGGGAAAGCGTTCTCGAGCACCGGCGGGCTGGCCGTGCTTTACGGCAACATCGCGCCGAATGGCAGCGTCGTCAAGGTCGCCGGCGTGGACCCGTCGATGATGGAATACGAAGGCGTGGCCGTGGTCTACGAGTCGCAGGAAGAGGCGCTGGCCGGGATTCTGGCGGGCAAGGTCAAAGACGGCGACGTGGTCGTGATTCGCTACGAAGGACCACGCGGCGGCCCCGGCATGCAGGAGATGCTCTCGCCGACCTCGGCCATCGTGGGCGCCGGCATCCGCGCCGCGCTGATCACCGACGGGCGTTTTTCGGGCGGCACGCGCGGGCTATGCATCGGCCATGTTGCGCCCGAGGCGGCGGCGGGCGGCCCCATCGCGGCGGTGCGCAACGGCGACCGCATCTACATCAACGCCAACACGCGGGCCATCGAGCTGAAGGTCGGCGACGGCGAGATCCGCCAGCGCCTGGCGGCGCTACCGCCGTTCGAACCCAAGGTGAAGCGCGGCTGGCTGGCGCGGTATCTGCGGTATGTCACCAGCGCGGACACCGGCGCGGTGTTCGAGATCTGATCAGCTCAATCGCGCGTATTCCTGGAGCTGCTCGTAGGAGGGAGTGACCAGGGTTTTCTCCATGTCCTGGCCGCCGTCGATCATTTGCTTCAAATGCGCGGCGGCCAGGCGGCTGGCCCAGGCGTCGGTTACCGGACGGCCCAGTTCCGCCGCCAGCCTTGCCAGGTGGGTTTGCTCCAGCGCGATGATCTTCTGTTCCTCGCGGCCGCCGCCGGCGACGGCGAACTTCACGTCCACGGTGTCGGCGTGGCGGATCGAGATCCCGTTCTGCTGCCAGAGGAAGCGCGCTTGCCAGGTGCGTCCGAACGGATCGGGGCCGGCCTCGAAGCAACGGAAGTTCTCCAGCATCACCGGCATCATAGCATCCAGGTTCTCAGACGCTGCGCGTGGCCACCAGCGCGAGGAACTCGTCGCGGGTTTCCTTGCGGTCGCGAAAGCCGCCCAGCATGGCGCTGGTGACGGTGCCGGAGTGCTGTTTCTCGACCCCGCGCATCATCATGCAGAAGTGCCGGGCCTCGCAGATGACGCCCACGCCCTTCGGTTCGAGCACCTCCTGGATCGCCTCGGCCACCTGCTGGGTGAGGCGTTCCTGCACTTGCAGCCGGCGCGCGAACATGTCCACCAGGCGCGGGATCTTGCTCAACCCGAGCACCTTGTCCTTGGGCAGGTAGGCGACGTGCATCTTGCCGAAGAACGGCAGCAGGTGGTGCTCGCACAGGCTGAAGAACTCGATGTCCTTGACGATCACCATCTCGTCGTACTTCACCTGGAACAGCGCGCCGTTGACCACGCGCTGCATGTCCATGTTGTAGCCGCTGGTCAGAAACCGCAGCGCCGCCTCCGACCGGGCCGGCGTGCGCACCAGTCCTTCGCGGGCCGGGTCCTCGCCGAGTTCGGTCAGAATCCGCTCCATCAGCGAGGCGATCGCTCCGTCGGTCCGCTTGGGCGTCATCACTTTCACTTGTGCTCTGCTACTTCTCATTGTTCGCCAAATCCTGCTGCTTTTCCAGCGGAGCGCCGGTGGAGGCCGGCGCCGGATACTCGACGATGTTCCTTCCGGTCTCGAACAGCCGGATCTTCTCCAGCACCGGCCGGCCCGGGGGAAAGGCTTCGCCCCAGCGCGCGCTCAGCCGCCGCTCGATGACCGCCGCGACGTTTTCCGATGTCGGAACCAACCCGGCGAACTCGGGAACGTCCCGGTTCAGATTGGCGTGCCGGACATCCCGCAGTACGCTGCTCTCCACCAACCGGTCCAGGGCGGCGCGGTCCGCCACCCGGCCGTGGGCGTCCACCGGGCCGGCGACACCGACCTCGAGCACGTAATCGTGGCCGTGCCCGTGCGGGTTGTTGCACTTGCCGTATAGAATCCGGTTTTCCGCCTCCGGCAGTTCCGGATTATGCAGGCGGTGCGACGCCGCGAAACGGTACCGCCGTGTCAGCCGTGTCATGCGCCTTCCCCGTAGTAGTCGACAAAGAGGTCTTCGGTCTCGTACAGGCGTATGGAGTGCAGCCGCGCGCGGTCCGAGGCCAGGCGCGGTTCCAGCCGCCGCCAGATCTCCCGCGCGAGGTTCTCGGTGGTCGGAACGACGCGGTCAAACGGCGCCACTTCGTAGTTCAGAAAGCGGTGGTCGAACGGGTCGATCACTTCGCGCCGGATCACGTCCTTCAACGCCTTGAGATCGTAAACCATTCCCGAAACCGGATCGGGAGAACCCTCCAGTGTCACTTCGAGCCTGTAGTTGTGCCCGTGCCCGTGGGGGTTGGCGTCGTCGCCATACAACGCGCGGTTCTCCTCCAGGCCGAGGGCCGGCTGAAGGCAGGCGTGCGACGCCGAGAATTCTTCCCTGCGGGTGATGCGCATCGTCGTGAAATTGGATGCCGCCCGCGCGGCCAGAGATACTCTAATATTAGAGTATAGATGGCAAAAGGGATCTCGGACCGCATCTTCTACGTGGCGATCGGTCTGCTCACGGCGGCGCTGCTGGGCGTGGTCGCGGACACCACCCGCGAGAGAACCACGGAGGTGGGCGACACCGCGCCGCAGTTCAACGTGTTGACCGATGCCGGGCAGCGGCTGACGCGCGCCGAATTCGGCGGCAAAGTGCTGGTGCTCA
>CAYOTD010000737.1:0-2816 GCA_964406685.1 uncultured Solibacteraceae bacterium
CTGAAGCTGACGCTCGCGTATCTGCAGCGGCAGGTCGATCCTGACGGCGCGCAGCCCCACGTGCGCGAAGTTCTGCCGGAAGGTGGCGCCCGCTTCGGTGCGCCGCGCCAGGGCGAACGGCATGGCGGCGCCCAGGATGAACAGGAAAGCCGGCTGGACCAGGTCCCAGAACGTGCAGCCCTCCCAGCGGCCGTAGTCGAACTGCGCGGCCAGCCGGCCGAGCGCCGGATGATCCCTCAGTGCGCTAAGGCCGAAGCCGCCCGACACCAGCAGGATCATCATGAATCCGCGGTAGGCGTCCAGGGCGAGGTAGCGTTCGGCGGCCGGGGGGCCGGAGACAGTGGGAGCAGCCATCAAGCTGAATCGTATCAGAACCGCGCCGGGAGGGGGTTGCGGGCTATCCGCCGCGTCCCTGATAGATCAAAGCGCGCGTTCTGCGCCAGCCCTCTTTCGAGACTAGTCCTTTACCCTTTGTCGTGACGGTCTTCAGCCGGAATGCCCGCGAGGTATTGTCGTGACCGGCGAGGGCCTTGGCCTTCTGCCTGGGCGATGCGACGGATTCCGTGCGCGCCTTCACAGTTCTCAGCTTAACACCTGCTCGGCGGCGGACCCGAGGGCGGAAGCCCTCGACAACGCGGAAGAGTGCGCTACACCACGTCGGCGAAGGCGCGGCGGAGTTTGTGGAACCAGGCGTGGCCGGCCAGGAAGAGGGCGATGCCCAGCACCCACAGCTTCCATAGCGCCGCGAATTCGGGCGGGCGGGATTCCAGGAAGATGGCGCGGTAGCCGCGCACCAGCGCGTACATCGGGTTCTTGCCCAATACCGGGAGCGCCCACTGCGGGAGCGAAGCTTCCGGGTAGCAGATGGGCGTGAGGAAGAACCAGAGCGTCAGCAGGAAGCCGATCATCTGCCCCAGGTCGCGCACGAAGGCTCCCGTGGCCGCCAGCAGCCAGGCCAGCCCTACGGTCAGCAGGACCTGCGGCACGAGCAGCGCCGGGAGCCAGAACGCCGTCGCCGGCACCGAGCCGCGAGCCGCCAGCAGCAGCAGCACGAAGATCAGCAGAGCGAAGCCCTGCGTCACCAGCGCGGCCAGGGTCTGCGCCACGGGAAGAATCCCGACCGGGAAGACCAGCTTCTTCACGAAATTGCGGTGCTCCAGGATGACGCCGGGGGCGCGCCCGGCGGCCTCGCTCACGGCCAGCCAGGGCAACATGCCGGCCAGGAAGTAGAGCACGAAGCCCGACCGGCTGGGGTCGCTGCCGAAGCGCGCCTGAAGCACGATGCCGAAGACGAAGAAGTAGGTCAGCATCAGCAGCAGCGGGTTCAGCACGGTCCACAGCGCGTCGCCGAGCGAGCCGCGATAGCGGCCCAGGATGTCGCGCCGGGTCATCGACCGGATCAATCCCCAGTTGCGCCAGATGGTGGCCGCCGGCAGTTGGAACAGACGCGCCAGGGTGCGGTGCGGGTTCTCCCAGCGCAGCCGGCGCAGGGTGGTGAGGCGCTGGCGGATCAGCCGCGCGCCGTCCGCCTCCACCTCGGCGTCGAGCGCGATGAACGGCCCGCCGCGCTCATACTCCCATCCCGACTTGGGATCGATGGGAGAAACGAAGACGCGATAGGGGCCGGGCTCGGCGGGGAGTTCGACCGGCACCTCCACCGGGACGGAGGCGCCGGGGGCGACGTCGCCGGCCAGCGGGATCCACTCGCCCTCGGAGAGAAACCCGCCGCCGGCCGGGTCGAAGACCTGCCAGCCGATGGCGAAACCGCCGTCCGCGCGCCAGGTCTCGCGGGAGTCGTTGCCCAGCCGGCAGCTCAGCCGCAGCAGGCGGCGTTGGGCGTCAACCGCGACGCGCATATCGATGTAGCGGGCGCTCATTGATACAGCCAGGCGGGATGGCGGTCCCGCACCGGACCTCGTTTGCGGCCCACGGCGTAGATGTCGTCGCCGCGCAGATCGTCCGGCAGACGATAGCGCTTCAGCAGGTGCGGCACCCAGGCGTGCTCGGGCGCGGCCAGCTCGCGGAACGGGCCCGTTTCCAGGCGTTCGAGTTCGAAACCCGAATCGGCGAACAGGCGCGCGATCTCTTTCGGAGCGTACTCGCGGTTGTGCCGCGCCTCGGGATCTTCGTCCGCCTGGCGCGGCCTCAGGTAGGCGGGAAAGAAGCCCGGGTGGAAACCCTCGAGAATGGCGCGCAGCGCGCGCAGCGAGGTGATGTTGGGCGTGGTCAGCACCAGGTGGCCGCCGGGAACCAGGATGCGGTTGATCTCGGCCATCATATGCATGGGGTCTTCGGCCAGGTGCTCGATCAGTTCGCAACACAGAACGGTGCGGAAGTGCTCGTCGGGGTACGGGAAGCGGTCGCGCTCGGCGTCGAACAGGTCGATCTCGCAGGTGAAACGGTCGCCTTGGGTCGAGACCACTTCACGACGGTCCACTTTTCCAGCGGGCCCGTAGTAGCAGCCGCGCACCTCGCCGTAGCCGAGCTTGGATTTGAGCGCGGGCGTGATTTGCAGGTACGATCCCATCTCGAGCACCCGGTCGCCGGCCGTGCCGGGCGGTGTGATCTCGAGTGTTCGCCGGAGCCGCGCCAGGTGCTCCTGGATGTAGTCTCGGGCGGCCGCACCCGCCGCCCAGGTTTCGATGACCTCGGGCTGGATCTGTGGAGAAGTCTCCTCGGTCTTGGGCTTTGCCGGCGCGGCGGGCTGCGGCGGCTGCCACTCCACGCCGCGGCTGACGGCGTCCAGAAAGGAGGCGTACCGCTCGGCCACCAGCGGCCAACTACACTCGCGCTCGACCCAGGCGCGGGCCCGCGCG
>CAYOTD010000738.1:0-2812 GCA_964406685.1 uncultured Solibacteraceae bacterium
GAAGCTAATTTGCACAGGAGTGGTCTGGGGCTGAAATCCTATCTCCCGCGGCCGGGCGCGGGCCGGGTTCATCCTCACCTTCCCGCCCGCGATCTGGTCGGGGCGGTGGTTATTGGCCATCTGCTGCGCGTGGTCGGTTTCTTGCGCCTGGAATGGTTAGCGCATTCTCCGGTACCTGCCGAGTTGGGCCTTCAAAGCGGCGCGCCGGGGAGCGCTCGGGACCGCGCTTTGCCGGCTATGTGGTGGGGGATAGGAAGTACGCCACCGCTCCTTTTCTGCATACTGCGGGAGAGGTCGGCTTGCCGGTGGTGGCGCGGCTCAAGGAGAATCTCCCGTTACTGGCGGTCGCCGTGCGCGCTCGTTTTGACGGTCAGCCGCCTCCCACCGTGTTTCCGGAGGACGCGGGCCGGGTGGAGGTCTGGGATTACGTCCACTTCGACTCTTGGGAAACCCTGGACTGGCCCGAGGTTCGCTGTCGCCCTACCGTCCCAAAGGAACCCCGTCTCCCCCCACGGCCCAGATTCACTCCACTGCGCCAATTCCTGTCTCACGGCATTTCCGAGACGGCTGGGCGGGATGGATCCTTCTTGACTGGAGTATCCCACGCCGCTATACTCATCCTCGTACTGGGTGAAGAGTCGGTTGAGGAAGACGGGTTGGGCCGGCTCCGAATCAGTATTGTGACGCTCGGGTGGAGGAAGCAAGCGGCGGAACCACAGGCCGATGGGGGATGTCCGGTGCCCGGCCGCGGGTGCCGGAGGGGTTTTCTCTCGGACGGGGGTGGCCGTCAGGCAGATCTTCTCTTCCCGAGGGATTGTTGCACATCCTGGCGGAGGACCAAGCGGACGTGCCCACGATGCGACACAGGGGGGAAGGCATTTGCTCTCTGAAGGTGTCGCGTCTGCCTTTCCGTGCCGCAGCGCCCGCGCGTGTGAACCTGCGGGGGCCTTTCCCTCCCGAACAGCGCACATGGCGGCCGAGCCGCCGCTGTATGCCATGGCGCTGCACGCCGCCGCCGAGAGAGGTTGAGTCAGACGGCGGCCCTTTACCGGAGATCTTGGAGAAACGAGGAACCGCAGATGGCAAGACAAGGTAGCACACAGCATAAGCTCGATCGGGTTCGGCCTCCTCGCGTTCACGTAACCTATGACGTCGAGGTTGGCGACGCGATCGAGATCAAGGAATTACCGTTCGTGCTCGGCGTGCTGGGCGATTTCACCGGCCAGCCCACCGAGCCCCTGCCGCGTCTCCGCGACCGCAAGTTCGTCGAGGTGACGCCGGACAACTTCGACAGCGTCCTGGCGGGCATGAAACCGCACCTGGGCTTCAAGGTTGAGAACAAGCTCACCGACGATCCGGAGGCCGGATTCCTCGGGGTGGATCTCCACTTCAAGAGCATGGAGGACTTCGAGCCGGAGAACGTGGCGCGGCAGGTCAAGCCGCTGCGCGAACTGCTCGATCTGCGGACGCGGTTGAGCGACCTGAGGGGCAGCCTCCAGGGCAACGACGCCCTCGAGCAGATGTTGCTGGGCGCGGTCAGCGACCAGGACAAGCTCGACAAGCTGAAGAAGGAGCTGGGCGGCGAGGGAGGTTCCAATGAGTGACGCGCAACAGGCACAACAGAAGCAAGCGGTCGAGCAGACGCAAGAGGCGAGTCTGCTGGACCAGATTGTGGAACAGGGCCGGCTGGCGCGCGATCCCGCCGCCGCCGAGCGCGGCAAGAACCTGGTGAAGGAGTTCGTCAGCCAGGTGCTCCAGGGCGAGATGGTCGTCTCCCGCGACGCCGAGGCGATGATCAATGCCCGTATCGCGCAGATCGACCACCTGGTTTCCATCCAGTTGAACGAGATCCTGCACCACGCCTCCTTTCAGAAGCTGGAGGCGACCTGGCGGGGGCTGCGCTACCTGCTGGAGCAGAGCGAAACCAGCGCGATGCTGAAGATCAAGGTGCTGAACGTGAACAAGCGCGACCTGTTGCGCGACTTGCAGCGGGCGGTCGAGTTCGATCAATCGGCGTTGTTCAAGAAGATCTACGAAGAAGAGTTCGGCGTCTTCGGCGGGCACCCCTTCGCCGCCCTCATCGGCGACTACGAATTCGGCAAGGGACCGGAGGACATCGAGCTGCTGGAACGGATCTCGTCGACGGCGGCGGCGGCGCACGCACCGTTCATTTCGGCGGCTTCACCGGAGATGTTCAACCTGGACAGCTTCACCCAACTCGACCAGCCGCGCGACCTGGGCAAGGTGTTCGACACCACCGAGTACGCGCGCTGGAAGGGGTTCCGTTCGAGCGAGGATTCCCGCTACGTCGCCCTCACCTGCCCGCGGGTCCTGTTGCGGGTGCCCTACGGCAAGGGCGGAGCGACGGTGGACGCTTTCAATTTCGAAGAGGGCGTCGACGGCATGGATCACTCCAAGTACCTGTGGGGCAACGCGGCCTGGGCGCTGGGCGCGCGGCTGACCAACGCGTTTGCGCTGTACGGCTGGTGCGCCGCCATCCGCGGCGTGGAAGGCGGCGGGCTGGTGGAAGCTCTCCCGGTGCACAATTTCTACACCGACGAGGGCGACGTCGCCATGAAGTGCCCGACCGAGGTGCCGATCACCGACCGGCGCGAGAAAGAACTGGCCGACATGGGCTTCGCTCCGCTGGTCCACTGCAAGGGCACCGATTATGCGGCCTTCTTCAGCGTGCAGTCGTGCCAGAAGGCGAAGCTGTACGACAGCGAGGCGGCCAACGCCAATGCCCGGCTGTCGACGCAGCTTCCCTACATTCTGGCGGTATCGCGCTTCGCCCATTACCTGAAGGCGATGA
>CAYOTD010000739.1:0-2811 GCA_964406685.1 uncultured Solibacteraceae bacterium
TCATGCGCTCGCTCTTGCCCACGATGTTGGGGAAGCTGTAGCGCTGCTTGAGGGTCCGCTTGAGTTGCTCGTTCTCCCGCTCCAGGCGCCGCTTGGCGATGGTGCGGTCGATCTCGACCAGCAGCTTCTCGTTCTTCCAGGGCTTCGAGAAGTAGTCGTTGGCGCCCGCCTTCAACGCATCCACGGCCACGTCCACCGACCCGTAGGCGGTGATCAGAAACACCGGAGTCTCGGTGTCGCGCTCGCGGATCTCGCGCAGCACCTCCATCCCGTCGCGGTCCGGCATCATCAGGTCCAGCAGCACCAGGTCGTAGCTGGCCCCCTCGATGCGGCGCAGGCCCTCGGCGCCTCCGGCGGCCCCGTCCACCACGTAGCCCTCACTCGACAGCAGCACATCCAGGCTCTCGCGGATGGCTTCCTCGTCGTCGACCACCAGGATCCGCCCCCGCCCGGCGGCGGAGAGCGAATCGGCGGGCAGATTCTCAGGCATTTACCGGCTTCCTCGCGAGCGGGAACTCGAGACGGAAGCAGGCGCCGGCGCCGGGCAGGTTCGAGGCTTCGATCGATCCACCATGCTCTCTTACGATACCGTAGGTCACCGACAGCCCGAGTCCGGTTCCTTTTCGCGCGCCCTTGGTGGTGAAGAACGGGTCGTAGATCCGCGCCAGGTGTTCGGCGGGAATGCCCTCCCCGGTGTCGGAGATCTCCACCATCGCGCTGCCGTTGCGGCTCCAGGTGCGGATCGACAGCGCGCCGCCTCCCGGCATCGCGTCGCGCGCGTTGAGGATCAGGTTCAGGAACACCTGTTGCAGCTTGCCCGGACTTCCGTTCACCACGCCCAGCTCGTCCTCCATCGCCTGCTGGATCTCGATCCCGCCCTTCCTGAGCTGGTGCTCCACCAGGCTGAGCGTCTCCCGCACCACGCGGTTCAAATCCACCTCGGCGAACTCGGCCGGGGCGGTGCGCGAGAAGTTCAGCAGCGAATTCACGATCTCGCTGGCGCGGAACGTCTGCCGCGCGATCTTCTCCAGCAGCGTGGACTTCTGGTCCTCGGCCGGGATCTGCTTGGCCAGCATCTGCGCGTAGGTGGAGATCACCGCCAGCGGCGTGTTCACCTCGTGCGCCACGCCCGCCGCCAGCAACCCGATCGAGCTCAGTTTATCGGCCTGGATCAGCCGCCGCTCCAGCTCCGACCGCTCGGTGATGTCGTCGAAGATGATCAGCCGCCCGATCTGCAACTGGTCCCTGGAAACCAACGGCGCGATGGCCACATTCACCATCGAGTCGCGGGCCGCCGCCCCTCCCCCGCCGTTCCCGTTCCCCGCCGTCGCCGCCCTGAGCGCGGCCTTGTAGATGTGGTGGACTCCGGCGTCCCCGCGCGCCTCCTCGAACCTCTGCGCCAGCTCGTTCGGGAACAACTCGCTCAGCCGCCGCCCTACCGCCGCCTCCCGCGGGATGCCCGTCAGCCGCTCGATCTGCGTGTTCCAGCTCTCTACCCGGTCTTCCAGGTCCGCCGCCAGGATGCCGACGTTGATCGATTCGACGATGTTCTCGCTGAACTCCTTCAACCGCTCGTATTCCCCTACCTTCCGCTCCAGCGAGTGGTACAGCCGCGCGTTCTCGATGGCGATTCCCACGTAACCCGAAAGCGTCACCAGCAGTTCCAGGTCGTCGCTCGACAGGAAATCGCCCTTATCGGTCCGGCTGACGCCCAGGTAGGCGATGGTGCGGCCCCGCGCCGAGCAGGGCACGTAGTAGGTCAGGTCCAGGTCCGCGATGGTCTGCCGCACCGTAGCCGGCCAGTGCCGCGAGATCTCGTCCAGCAGATACCGAGGCCGCTCGATGAACAGGTACTGGCGGTCGTGCGCCTCCTCCAGGAAACTCAGGTCCAGCCTCGCCGCCTCCCCCGCGCGGTGCTCTTTCTTCCCAGCCGTCATCCGCAGGCCGAAGCTCCCGCCTTCTTCTTCACGCAGGAAAAACGCCACGTGCCGGATCGACAGCGTCCGCAGCAGCCGGTCGCAGACCGAATTCAGCATTGCTTCCAGGTCGGTCTCCGATCCCAGTTCCCGTGCGAACTCGATCAGCGTGCGCCGGTAGTCGTAGCGGTCGCGGTAGAAGTAGTACTTGTCGTGGATCTCCTGCAACCAGTTCCGGATCGGCTGGAAGACGAAAGTCGCGATCACGATCAGCACCGCCACCGCCGCCGGACTCAGATCTTCCAGCTTGCCCAGGGAGAACACCAGGCTGTAGAAGATCACCAGCACCGACAGCGTGGCCAGCGTGTAGATGTAGCCCTGCTGGAAGATCACGTCCACGTCCATCAACCGGTAGCGCACCAGCGCGTAGGCCCACGTCAGCGGGATCAGCCCCAGCGACAGGACCGACATCTCCATGTACGGCCCCGGCACGGCGCCCCCGGCGTAGGGGATCACGTAGAAGATCGTGAACGGCGCCAGCCCCAACACCGCCCCGTTGCGCAGCCACTTCAACTGCTGGCGCACGATGGTGTCTTCGGTGCGCCGGTGCTCGATCGCCAGCACCACCGCGCCCGCCAGGTAGGTTGCCGCCAGCAGCACCAGCCATAACCGGTCCAGAAGCCAGCGCACTTCGATCAGGCTGAGCCCCACCCGGATGACGCCCGAGCTGAACCCCGCGGTGAGCGCCAGCAGCAGCGCCGCCGGCAGGTAGAGCGCCGCCGCGCGCGCCCCGCGCAGCCAGCGCCGCGGTTCCGGAAAGCACAGGGTGAAATGCAGGAAGATCACAGGCACGAAAAGGCCCGCGCATACATTCCCCCAATAGATCACCTTGTCG
>CAYOTD010000740.1:0-2798 GCA_964406685.1 uncultured Solibacteraceae bacterium
CGTCGTGGGCCTGGGGCCCGGCATCGCCGCCGTCGAGGACGGCGTCCTCGTCGCCATCGACGGCGAGCGCGGCCAGGCCTGGATCGCGCCCACTCAGGATCAGTTGCGCGAAATCGAGGCGCGCCGCCAGGCGTGGCGGGAAGCCACTCGCGCCGCCCGCGAAGCGCGCCACCGCCCCGCCGTCACCGCCGACGGCCATCGCCTGCGCGTGTTCGCCAACATCGGCGCGGTGGCCGAAGCGGAGGAAGCCCTCGCCTGCGGCGCCGAAGGCGTAGGCGTCCTGCGCACCGAGTTCCTGTTCCTCAACCGCGCCGAGGCCCCGTCGGAAGACGAGCAGTACGCCGCTTATCGCGCCATCGCCGGCGTGATGGGCAACCGCCCCCTGGTCATTCGCACCCTCGATGCCGGCGGCGACAAGAACCTTCCGTATCTCGCCATCGGCGCAGAGCCGAACCCGTTCCTCGGCTGGCGCGGCATTCGCCTCACGCTCGACAGCCCCGCCCTGCTGCGCACCCAGTTGCGCGCCATCGTGCGCGCCGCCGCGGACCGCAACGTCGAGGTGCTCTTCCCCATGGTCTCCTCCCTGGCCGAGTTCCGCCAAGCCCGCGCGGCATTGCGCGAAACCGAAGCCGGGCTTGGCGTTGCGATCCCGCTCCGCGCCGGCGTCATGATCGAAGTGCCTGCCGCCGTAGCCGTAGCGGATCAGTTGGCGCGCGAGGCCGCCTTCTTCAGCATCGGCACCAACGACCTCGCCCAGTACGCCATGGCCGCCGACCGCACCAACGCCCGCGTGGCCGCCCTGGCCGACGCTCTCGATCCCGCCGTGCTCCGCATGGTCCGCCAAACGGTCGATGCAGCGCGCATCGCGGGCATTCCCGCCACGCTCTGCGGCGAACTCGCGGCCGACCCGCTGGCGACGCCACTCTTGATCGGCCTGGGCCTGGAGGAATTCAGCGTAAGCCCGCCGCTGATCGGCGCACTCAAGCGCGCCATCGCGCAAACCAGCCGTGATGCCGCCACCGCCCTCGCCCGCCAAGCCCTCGACCTCGACTCCAGCCAATCCGTGCGCCGCTTCCTGGCGGACTGGCGGCCTGTGCCAGAATGAGTCCCATGACGCGCAAGGACTTTCTGGCCGCCGTGCCGCTTCTGGCGGCTGGCGCACCGGCCGCGGCCACGCGGAAGACCCGCCACTTCGATCTTTCGCTCGACGCGCGCCGCGTCCGCCTGACGCACCTGCCGGCCGGCATCATCCTGGCCGACGCGCCGTACAGTTCCACCTTCGACCTGCGCGACGCCGCCATCACCGCGCCCGACGGCCGCACCATCCTGCGGGAAGCGCTCCTCTACGGCTGCGTCCGCTTCCGTCAGGAGATCCGTGTCGCCCCCGACGCTCCCTGGATCGAGGAACGGATAACGCTGGTCAACACCGGCTCGCAGCCCGCCGCCTTGCACGGCGCCCGCTGCGGCTTCGTGCTTCCGCTCCGACTCCGCAACGGCGCCGTTCAGGGACCCTGGGCGGATTTCAAGGCCGTAGCCGTGCCCTACCGCCGCGAGCCAACCGGCGATCGTACGCAATACGCCGACTATCCTCTCGCCGACGTGCTGTCCAAACCCCGCACCTCGCAACTGCGCGCCCGGACCTCGTTCGCCCGCAACGGGAACGTCTACTACTCGAGGGTGGTCGGCGCCGGCGTATCCCAGGAGACTTCGCCCGAGTACGCCTCCGAAGGCTGGTGCCTGACCGACGGCAAGCGCGGCTATCTCATCACCAAGTACTGCCCCACCGCGATGGAGTTCGCCATCCTCGACCGCTGCCCGGTCGACGCGGAACACTGCGGCCTGCGCTGGGGCGGCTTCGGCGCGTACTTCGGCGATCCCGAGCCCGGCCTCTGGCTGGCTCCCGGCGCCACGCACGAATTCGGCGTCACGCGCCTGACGGCTTTCGAGGGCGGCGTCACCGAGGGTTTCTATGCCTTCCGCCGGGAGATGGAGTCGCGCGGCGCGGGGTGTCCGAAGGACTTCGACGCGCCCTCGCACTGGAACGAGATCTACGACAACAAGCTCTGGTGGCTGCCGCGCGATGGGCCTTTCCTGCCCGAGAACAAGCGGAAATACTACGGCCTTCAGGACATGCGCGAAGAGGCGGCCAAGGCGCGCGACATCGGCTGTGAGGCTCTCTATCTCGATCCCGGCTGGGACACCAGCTTCGCCTCCAAGATCTGGGACGAGCCGCGCCTGGGCAAGCTCACCGATTTCACGGCCATGCTCAAGCGCGACTACGGCCTGAGCCTGTCGCTGCACACGCCGCTGTCCGGCTGGTGCGATCCCACCTCGTACCCGCGCGAGGCGGACCGCATGGACCGCAACGGCCAACGCATCGCCAACCGCCTCTGCGGCGCCTCGCGCCAATATCTGGACGAGACGCTAGCCCGATTTGACGCCCTGGCCCGCGACGGCGCGACGTTCTTCATGTTCGACGGCACCATCTGGCAGGGCGAGTGTTGGGACCCGTCCCACGGCCACCCCGTCCCCATGCGCCGTCACGATCTGGTGGAGGCGACCAACCACCTGGCGCGCCAGGTGCATGCCCGCCATCCCAAAGTGCTGATCGAGATGCACGACCAGTTGATGGGCGGCTGCGACCTGCGCTATGTGCCGACCTACCTGGGCTACGGCAACGGCGGCCTCGACACCGTCTGGGCCTTCGAGCTGATGTGGGACCCCATGCGCGACCTGGTAGGCGGCCACAGCATCGCCCTCTACTATTACAACCTGGCTTACTCGCTGCCCCTCTACAT
>CAYOTD010000741.1:0-2780 GCA_964406685.1 uncultured Solibacteraceae bacterium
CCCACGCCTCCCGCCTGCGCTTGACCATACCTCCACAATGCGCCCCCTTGCCGGCTCTCTCAAGATGCGGTTGGCGTAGCGCTCACGTCTTGTTGAGCGGGTTGGTTTCCGTCAGCAGGTTGTTCTTCGTGTCATACGTGAAGGTCGTGGTGCGGTTGAGCCCGTCCACCTTGCGCACCACGTTGCCGCGGGCGTCGGTCTCCATTACCTCCACCCCCGTGTCCGGGTTGGTGATGGTGGTGGTGCGCGCCGCCACGTCGTAGGCGTAGTGGCGCGTGTGGCCTGCCGCGTCGGTTTCGCTCTGCACCCGCCCCGAGGCGTCGTAGACCACCGAGGCGGCCAGGTTCCCCCGCATGTCGCGCGCGGTCTTCAGCAGATGGCCCGGGTCGTAGGTGTACTGCGCCGGGGTGGCCACCGAGGGGAGGCAGCTAGGTCTGATCTGGACGATACTTAGTGTTGAGCAATTCTAGGAGTTCCGTGTCATTATGTTCAGCGGCCACCGCGTAGCACCTTCCAAACAACTCGGTAGCGCGCGCCCCCTCGCCTGAGCGAGATTCGAGGTCAGCCAGAGCATACAGAAGCCGTGCGTCATCCGGGTTCGCCTCAAGAGCAGAACGTATGGCACCAAGGGCTCTCTCGGAATCTCCGACCCGGTCGCATAGCACTCCTATATGCAGCGCGATCCGAGATGCCATCCTGGGCTCCTCGGCCTTGAGAGCATCAGCAAGGCTCCTAGACAGGATTTCCAGCGCTCCGCCGACATCACCCGCTCCAGCTTGCACCATCGCTCGCTGCATTTCTGAACGATAGTTGGTCATCTACAGCTCCTTGGGCGCGCTGGCGGGATGAATGGCCACCGGATTCGCGGTTGACCTTGCCTGCAACGCTGATAGTTGAGCCACGCAACTTCCATACACTCCTCATAGACATCATCGTCTGTGTACCGAGCGCCGCATTCGCCTGTATCCTGTATATACTGCCAATAGCATGGGTCATCTTCGTGCGGCCTCGCAGGTGAATCAGCATCTGTTGGACTATCGTCGCGCACCGCTGCAAAACTGAATGTGCAGATCCCCCCGAGGAAGGACGGATCTACAGTTGCGCCCATCATCACGAGAGCATTCGCCTCTAGCGAGGCGACTTTCTTCAGGACGCAATAGACGAGTGTCCCGGCGGGCGTCAGCGTGTGACCATCAATGTGCTGGCGAGGCATCAGCTGGTCTATCACAACCGCGCTCAGTAGCAGACTGCCATAGATGCCCGCAGACTCGACTAGGGTCGCATGGCCGCTGGGATCTCGTCCATTGACCGGGTCGGCGCCGGTGTACCCGAACAGATGGTGCGCCGATGCGCGCCGAGGATCCGGCGTAGTCGCACAGCACGGTTGTGCGATTTCTTTCTCCCACTTATCCGCCGTGACGAAGCGGCCGACCTTCGGCCAGTACCAGCGGGCTCGCAGGTAGTACATGTCGAGGGTGGCGTCGTAGTGTTCGCCGCGGTAGAGGTAGGTGTTGGGCGTTGTGCCGGTTGAGCCGATCACTGTGCCGAAGGCGTCGTAGTTGTACGTGTCCGTCACTGCGCCGGCGGCGTCGAAAAGCTGGCGGACCGTGCCGCCGCCGTCGTAGCCGTAGTAGTGCGGCGTCCAGATCCCGCCGATTAGTTGCGTTTGGCTGATCCGCTGCGCCCCGTGCGTGTAGCGGCGTACTACGGCGCCGGTTTGCAGTTCCTCGGCTACCTGCGCGTAGTCTGTTGGCGTCAGATCGTCTATCAGGTAGCGCGTCGTTACGCCCCCTGCGGTTCTCGAGACCCGGTTGCCGTCGCCGTCGTAGGTGAAGACCACTGTCCCGGCGTCGTAGCTTGTCAGCCGGTCTTCGGAATCGTAGGCGAAGGTGTGGCCGTTGCTGGTTAGCGTGTTGCCGTTGGCGTCGTAGGTGTCCGTTGTCAACCGGTCGTTGGCGTCGTAAGTGCTCGTGTTTGACGGTAGCTCCGGGATGTCCGAAGTCCGCGTCAGCCGGTTGGCTACCGGGTCCAGCGTGTAGGCTAGCGAGCCGCTGGGCTGGATCGTCTCCGTCAGCAGCCGCTGCGCCAGGTCGTAGGTGTAGCTCACTGAGCGGCCGGTCTCGGTCACCGTTTCGATCGCTCCCGCGTAGCGGCGCGTGTAGGCGAAGCTGCCGCCGCGGTTGTTGGTCACCTGCGACACCCGCCCGTTGGTGTCGTGCGTGAAGCTGTGCACCACGCCGTTAGGATACGTCATTGTCAGCGGCTCGGAGGCGTCGGTGTAGCTCAGCACCGTCGCGTTCCCCAGCCGGTTGTCCGTCACCGTCTCCAGCCGGTTCAGCGTGTCGTAGGTGTAGGTGAAGTTCACTTCCTCCGCCATCGGCCCCACCGTGAACTGCTGCGTCTGCCCCTGCCCCAGAGTCACCGCCGACGGGGTCACCGTCAGGGCTCCCGGCGTGGGCGGCGCCGACGGCATTCCCGTGCCGCTCACTTCCACCCGCACTCCCGTCGGATTGCCCACCGTGCCTTCAAAGTTCGTCACCACGAACTCCAGTGTGTTCACCCCCGCCACGAACCCGCTCGATACAACCATACCTACGCCAAGAAACCGGTGGATGCGCAACCCGACTTCTATGCGCTCTGGGCGGATGGAGATACTCTCAAACCTTCCTCGTCGTCCCTCTACTTCACGGGCAAGGAAGGCACTGGACTTGCCCCCAGTTTTGGAACAAACGGTTAAGACTCAAAATCCATTGAAGGGAGAAGAATTGAGTCATGGGCTT
>CAYOTD010000742.1:0-2771 GCA_964406685.1 uncultured Solibacteraceae bacterium
CCCAGAATTCCAGCGCCGCCCCCTCGGGCCCCTCGCAACCCACTCGATTCACGGCCGCTACGTAGACTCCGTTGGCGATGGCATGGGCGCGCTGGATCGTGCGCCACGCCTCCAGTTGCGCCGCGCCGTGCTGCGCCTTCTCCGGCGGATGCCAGCCGATCGCGGTGGGATAGAAAAGGACCTCGGCGCCGCTCATCGCGGTCAGCCGCGCGGCCTCCGGATACCACTGGTCCCAGCAGATCAGCACGCCGATGCGCCCGAAGCGCGTCTCAAAGCTGCGGAAACCCAGATCGCCCGGCGCGAAGTAATACTTCTCGTAATACAGCGGATCATCCGGTATATGCATCTTGCGGTAGATCCCCGCCAGCGTCCCATCGGCGTCGATCACCGCGGCCGTGTTGTGATACACACCCGCCGCGCGCCGCTCGAACAGCGGAGCCACCAGCACCACCCCAAGCTGCTCTGCCAGCGCGCCCAACCGCTCCGTCGACGGACCGGGAACCGGTTCGGCCAGGGCGAACCGCGAGCCATCCTCTTCCCGGCAGAAGTACTGCGAACGGAACAGCTCCTGAAGACAGACGATCTGCGCGCCCTTCCCGGCGATCTCGCGGATCTTCCACTCCGCCTTCTCCATGTTCTGATTGGGATCGAGCGCACAGGACATCTGGATCAATCCGATGCGGAACGTGTTGGGCGGCGCGGGGCGCGGCTGGTCCATTTAGTATCATTGTGCTCTATGCGGTTGCTTTTTGCGATTCTCCTGGCGCTGGCCTCCTCGCTTGCGGCGGCTGTCCCCACCCCCCGCGAGCATCTCGGCTTCACGCCGGGCGATGAAGGCAAGCTGGCCGACTACGCCCAGATCGTCGGCTACTTCCAGAAACTCGAGAAGTCGAGCGATCGCCTCGTGTTGCGCGAGTTCGGCCGCTCGTCGCACGGCAAGCCGATGTACCTGGCCATCATCTCTGCGCCCGCCAACCTCAAGCAGCTCGACCGCTACCGCTCCCTCAACCGCCGGTTGGCCTTGGGCGAGGCCTCTCCCGGCGAGGCCCGCCGTCTGGCGGGGGAGGGCAAGGCGGTGGTGTGGATCGACTCCGGCCTGCACGCCAGCGAAGTCGCCCCCTCCCAACACGCCCCCGACCTGGCCTGGCGCATGGTCGCCGGCGAGGACCAGGAGACCGCCCGCATCCGCGACAACGTCATCCTGCTCCAGATCCCCTGCCTCAATCCGGACGGGTTGGACTGGATCGTCGAGTGGTACCGCAAGAACCTGGGCACCCCCCACGAGCTCGCCCCGCTCCCGCGCCTTTATCAGAAGTACGCCGGCCATGACAACAACCGCGACTGGTTCATGATGAACCTCGAGGAGACGCGCCACGTCTCCCGCCTGCTGTTTGAGGAGTGGTTCCCCCAGATCGTCTACAACCATCACCAGTCCCCGGCCTTTCCGGCGCGCATCTTTATCCCGCCCTACGCCGAACCGCTGAATCCCAATATCCCCGCGCCGGTGATGCAGGGCATCAACGTCATCGGCTCGGCCATGGCCGAGCGCTTCGCCCGCGAGAACAAGCCGGGCGTGCTCTCCTACTTCGGTTTCGACGGCTGGTGGAACGGCGGCCTGCGCAGCGTGCCCGCCTTCCACAACATGCACGGCATCTTGACCGAAACGGCCGCCGCCGGCTACGCCTCGGCGCGCGACTACAAGCCCGGCGAGATCCCGGAGCGGTTCGCCAACGGCGTCTCCGCGCGCGAGCCCAGCATCTTCTATCAGCGTCCCTGGAAGGGCGGCCGCTGGAGCCTGCGCGACGCCATCGATTACCTGCTCACCGCCGACTTCGCCATTCTCGACCTGGCCTCCACCCGCGCGCCCCACTACCTGTACAAGGCGTGGGAACTGGCGCGTGTTTCCATCGAAGAGGGACGCAAGGGCAAACCCTTCGCCTACATCGTGCCCCTGGATCAGCCCGACCGCTGGACGGCGGTGGAAATGTTGCGCCGCCTGCGGATGGGAGGCATTGAGGTGCGCCGCGCGCGCGCCGGTTTCCGCCTGGGAGAGAAATCCTATCCGGCCGGGACTTACGTGCTGCCGGCCTCCCAACCCTTCCGGCCCTACCTGGTCGACCTGATGGAGCCGCAGAAGTACCCGGAGATCAGAACCGCCGGCGGGACTGTCCGGCGGCCCTACGACATCGCCGGCTGGACCCTGCCCCTGCTGATGGGCGTGGAAGTGCGGCGCGCCGAAGAGGCCTTTGAGGCCGACCTGGAGCCCGCCCCGGCGATCGCTTCGGCCGAACCGTCGCGCGATCCCCGCGACAACTCGTCGTTCCTCACCATCGCCGCTCTGCTCGCCGAGGGGCGCCGCCGCGCACCGCGCCTGGCGTTGTACGAGCCCTGGACGGCGAACATGGACACCGGCTGGACGCAGTGGGTGCTGGACACGTTCCGGGTGCCCTACACCCTCATCCACAATGACGAAGTCCGCGCCGGCAATCTCAATGCGGGCTTCGACACCATCCTGCTGGCGTCCCAGTCCGCCGCCTCGATTCTGCACGGCACGCGGCAAGGCGAGCGCCCTACCACTCGCGCCGGAGCGACCGGGACGCTGACGCTCCAGCGCCCCGAGTTCACGGGTGGCATCGGGTTAAGCGGGCTGGCCAACCTGGACGCGTTCGTGCGTCAGGGAGGACAACTCATCGCGCTGGACAGCGCCGCCGAGTTGCCCATCCAGTACTTCCCGCTGCCCCTGCGCCAAACCTCCCGCGAAGGCCCGTTCT
>CAYOTD010000743.1:0-2770 GCA_964406685.1 uncultured Solibacteraceae bacterium
GAAAAAGCGCCCGGCCTGGTGCTGGCGACGGGTCATTTCCGGAACGGGATCCTCCTCGCGCCCATCACCGGTACCCTCATCGCGGACCTGATCGTCCGAGGCCGGACGACCATCCCGCTCGCGCCGTTCCGTCCGGACCGCCCCTTCCCGCCCGGCGCTCCGCCGGTAGACTAACCGAGAAGCAAAGCGCCCTCAGGGTTGATAGATCCGCAGATTACCTGCCCGCCGAGAGCAGGCAGGCGGGCGCAGATTGGCCGATTTCACAGGATCACGTATTCTCCGAAACATTCTGTGCAATCTGCGCAATCTGTGGCTATCTCATTTCTTTGCGGTATCTGGGCGCTCTGTGGCGGGAAGGTTGGTGATGAGGCGGGCGGCGCGGTTGAACGTGAAATAGCTCCACGCCCACTGCGCGAAGACCAGAAACCGGTTCTCGAACTGCACGAGCTGCATGAGGTGGATGAACAGCCATGCCAGCCACGCGAGGTTCCCGGCAAACCGGAAGCCGAAGAGGTCGGCCACCGCCGCGTGTCGCCCGATGGTAGCCATCATGCCGTAGTCCCGATACCGGAACGGCGGCGTGGGCCTTGCCTGCAACCTGTTGTGAATGAGCCGCGCCGCGTACGCTCCCTGCTGCATCGCCACCTGCGCGACGCCTGGAAGGGGCGATTCCCGCTCGTGTGTGAAGTTCGCCATGTCGCCGATCACCAAAATCTCGGGGTGGGTCGGCAGGCTGAGGTCCGGTGACACCTGGACCCGGCCCGCGCGGTCCAGGGTGGCCCCGGCGGTCTCCGCCAGGACCTTGCTGAACGGCGAGGCCTGCACTCCTGCGCCCCAGAGCACGGTCGCCGCGGAAATGTGCTCGGCCTGATCGCCGCTCCGCACCACGATCGCGTCCGGCTGGATGTCCGTGACCACGGTGTCGGTGCGCACGGTCACGCCCAGAGACCGCAGGGATCGAATCGCCTTCTCCGAGAGGTCGAGGGGATACGCCGAGAGCACGCGCGGCGACCCTTCCACCAAGAGGATGCGGGCGTGTGACGGGTCGATGGATCGGAATTCGTGGGACAGCGTGTCCCGCGCGATTTCCGCCAGGGCGCCTGCCAGCTCCACGCCGGTAGGACCTCCGCCGACCACGACGAACGTCAGCAGCGTGCGGATCCGGTTCGGGTCGGTCTCCCGCTCGGCCCGCTCGAACGCCAGGAGGATGCGCCGCCGGATCTCGATGGCATCCTCGATGGTTTTCAAGCCCGGGGCCAAGCGGCTCCACCCTTCTTTGCCGAAGTAGTGATGGCTGCTTCCCAGCGCAACCACCAGCGTGTCGTACGAAAGCACGCCGTCGGACAGCATCACGCGTCGGCCGAGCGGATCCAGGCCCGTCGCCTCTCCGAGCAGGACCCGAACGTTCCGCTGCCTCTTCAGAACGTTGCGGAGCGGCGTGGCAATATTGGCCGGCGACAGGCCGCCGGTGGCGACCTGGTACAAGAGGGGCTGGAACAGGTGGAAGTTCCGGCGATCCACGAGGGTGACCTGGACGGGTGCGCGCCCCAGGGCTCGCGCGGCGTGGAGGCCGCCGAACCCGCCGCCCAGGATGACAACGTGGTGCGTGTGTGGCATGTGTGGAAAGGCGCAGCCCGACATTCGGACGCGTGGATGCAGTCGCGCGGCGCGTTCACCTCGTCGGCTTCAGCTCGCTCGAACCATCCGGCCGCTCGTCGTTGCCGGTGTGGTCGCCGTGACAGCCGGCGCACCCCAACCACTGCATCGGGTCCCAGTCCGGCATGTTGTAGCCGGCCTGCTTCAGGCTGTGCCGCTCTTCTTCGGTCGCTTCCGCGATAGAGAACTCCCCGAAATCCGCATCGTGCGGCGAGAGGATCTCGTCATTGCTGAGCACAACGACCGGGCCCGCGCTGGAACCCCCCTCTGGCGACAGCTGCAGCGTGGCGTCCCAGAGCAGCCCATCCATGAGACCGCAGCAGAGCTTCATGATTCCCCCCCCTCTCGGCTCGTGAAGGGAAACGGGCGTCACCCGCCGGAGCGCTCGTCATAGTCCTCGGGGACGCCATCCCACGTCGGCATGAAGATCCAAAGTAGCACATAGAGGAGCGCGCCAAAACCGTACGCCAAGACCAGGGCTGTCCAGATCAACCGAACGAGCCACGTCGGAATGCCAAGCCAGTAGCCGAATCCCGCGCAGACGCCCCCGAGCCAGCTCTTCCCCCTGATCCGGCGCAGTTTCGGCCGGACACGCAGACCATCCGTCATCCGCGCCCCCTCACATGCGGTTGCCCCAGACGAGCATCGAACAGGCCAATCAGGCGCTTGGCGCAACTCTGGAGAGGGCGGCTACACCCTGAGCGTGCAACGCGACCCAGCGAAGATTGTGCCGGTAGAGGCCGCCCGTGACCTCCGCCCTCCCGTAATCGTCAGCGCCGACAATCTCCGCCCGCCCTCGGAAACTGACTCCCTCGATCGTCATGAACACGTCGATCTGCTTGAATTGCGGAAACTGCTGGGGAAACCAGGCCTGCGCCCCGCCCTGGCTGAGGTCTCGAATCTGCCCGATGACGGATGGAGCCACCTCCGGCCCCTCGGGATCTACGACGCGGCACTCGGTAGCCGGGTCCATCACGACGCGCGGAAACTGACGGACATCCATCCGGCGGCTCACAACGCCGGCGCTGCCCCCAGGCTGCGAGCCCTTGAGCAACCCCCACGCGCGCAGCTGATCCTGCGCCTGCGTCAGCGCGTGCAGCAAATCCGGCAAGAG
>CAYOTD010000744.1:0-2767 GCA_964406685.1 uncultured Solibacteraceae bacterium
CTGGAGATCGATGATGCGGGAGGCCAGCCGGTTGACCTTCTGGACGTTCTGCTTCTCCCCCTTGGAGAGGGTCGCCAGATGATCGATGACGTCGAAGATGGACTTGAGCGAAACCAGTTTCTGGGCCTCGAAGACGCGGACCATATCCTGAACCAGTTGGGAGTGCCACTCGTCGTCGCTCGAGGGGGCGGCGCCGGCCAGCAGGTCCATCAGCCGGTCCTGGGGCGAAACGCCGGCGGGCGACCCGGTGGCCTTCAGCAGCGCCGACACGCCGGAGCGGCCGGCGTCGAACAACTCACGCGCATTGCCCACCTTGGCGAACAGGCCGACGATTTCGCCGAAGGCCGCGTCGGCCTCCGCCGGGCGGATGGATTCCTGCCGCGCCAGGATCTGCCACAACCCGACCAGGGCCTGCATCGTTCCGGCGGTATCGGCCCGCAACCCCGAGTCGCGGATCCGGGAGACGGCGGCGGCGGTATCGAGGAAGAGCAGGATGTTGGCGTCCGACAGAGAGTCGATCTCGTTGAAGATCGGATATTGGGCGGAGTAGAAACGCCACTCCCGCGCCAGGCGGTCCACGGTGGCGGATTCCAGCGGTTTGACCCTGCGCCGGTCGACGTCGCTCAGGGCGAGGAAGATCTTGAGGGGCTCGTTCTCCACCGCCTTGCGGCAAAGGGCGAACAGGGCCTCGACCACGTCGTCGGGCTCCTTCCAGCCCGAGGCCAGGCGCGTCAGCTTGCCGTCGTACTTGCCGTGGGGGTGCTTGATGAACAGGTTCTTCCAGACCTCGATGCCGCCGGGCACATGGGGCTTGCCGTCCTGGCCGACGACGAGCCGCGTGGTCAGCAGCATCAGGTCGGTGTTGGAGCGGAACACGGGGCGCGCGGGGCCGGGGCTGGTGATCTTCCCTCGCAAGGCCTGATAGAAGCGCTTCATCCGCTCCGGCTCGGTGAGGTAGTTCTTCACCGGTCCATCGATGCGCGCCAGCGCGTCGAAGTAGCTGGCCAGCCAGCCGTCGTCGCGCGAAATCAACCGTTCGAAGAACCGCGCGCCGTTGTCGGGCGATGCGCCCACCAGGTCGCTCCACATCTGCGCCGTGCGCGCATCGCCCGGCACCACCGCCTTACCGTTGCGGATCTGGAACATGCCGCCGAAGAAATCGAGCACGTGGGCGAAGGCGCGGATCCGCTGCACCTGCATACCCTGGCGCAGCCCGTCGGCGGTCTCCCGGTCGAGTTTCGACATGCCGAGGTAGAACCGGCAGATGGCGGGATCGCCCAGAAACTGATCGATGAACTCCCCGGCCGGTTTCTCCTTGCCGCCGCCCGTCCAGTACTCGGCGCCATACAGCACCGGCACCTGCGCCGGCTTGTATTCCAGATCGAAGGGGCGGCTGGTGCGCAGGGCCTGCTCGAGCGCGGCCAGCGGGAAGCCGGAGTCGATGGTGAGAAACGCCCGCGAGGCGTTCACGGTTTCCAGCACGACTTCCGAACCGCACCCGCCGCGCATACGGTAACCCAGGATGCGCAGCAGGTCGCCGGTCTGAGCGGATTCGCAGGCCTCGATGCGGATCTGTTTCGACTCTCCGGCCAGGCGGGCCAGCTCGCGCGCCTGGGAGAGGTAGCGGACCACGAGCTTCAGGTACTCGGTCTGCTCAAGCGCTTCGGCTCCCGAAGAGGCCTGGTAGCCGTTGGTAACGACATTGCGCGCCAGGGCGGAGAGCACGTCTTCCGGCGCGAGGTCGGGTGAGAGGGCGGCCATGCGCGCGAAGGAGCGCAGCGGACCGGGGATCTCGACCACCGGCCGCTGCTCGACCTCCGTGCTCTGTTTCCGGATGGGGGGCGGCGAGGCGAAATCCGAGCCGCCGGAGGAACGGTAGGCCTCGAGGTGGCGGATGGCGCCCTGGTGATCGTCGGCGAGCAAAGCCAGCACGATCAGCCGCCGCCTGATCGCGTTCCGGGCCTCGTTGGACGACGCCCGACTGAGGGCCTGTTCATAGGCCTGCCGCGCGCCGGGGTCTTTCCGGCGGTCAAGGAAGCCGGCGTATGCCGCCAGCGCTTCGGCCGAGGCGGAACCGCTGCGCGCGGCCCGCTCCAACACAGCTCTGGCGCCGAGCGCGTCTCCTCTTGCCTCAAGCTGGCGGGCCCGCTCGGTTGTCTCGTCCGCCTGCAGGCAACAGCCAAACACCATCAGGGCCGCGAGGCCCACGCCGAAGTGACGCATGAGGTCCCTTCCCTCTAGGCAACCAATGTAACATGTCCGGCACCGCTCGAAGCCGGATCAGAGATTCTATGCCATTGGGTGCCGGGGTACAACCGCGGCGGACCCTAACTTCGATGTGGCGGAACGAGGGGAAGATTCGAAAAGAGGAATTTTCCGCCGCTGGAGGCCAGGACGTGCAAGCGGCCCGCGCCGAGGATCGCCTCGATGCGCTTGACCGAGGGGCCTTCCACCAGCAGGTACCAGCGGTCCGGCTCCGCCCACAACCGCCGCAGGTCCTCATCGGCGATGAAGACCGCGGGCGCGCCGGGGGCGTAGGAGCCGTACTCGAGATTGTTGACCCGGCCGTTGAGCAGCAGCGCGCGGCGGTTCGTGTAGAAGAAGACCGAGGACCAGGTGTAGTACTGGTTGTCGGCGATCAGCCGGCCATGTGGGGCGCGGAGCAGCGCTTCGGCCAGAGGACGCGAGCCGAGATAGGGATCGAAGACGATCATCGCCAGGCGCGCGGCGTGGAAGAACACGGCCATCATCAGCGCCAGGGCGAGAC
>CAYOTD010000745.1:0-2765 GCA_964406685.1 uncultured Solibacteraceae bacterium
TATCTCCAGTTACAGGTCATCGGCAAGCCTGGCGTAAGTTCACAAGACCACTACGCCACGCCGGGGAAGTGAACGAGTCGCCCTACCCGCAGCCAGCCACACGGACGAATCGCCGATCTGGGAAACGAGTATCGAACCGGCGGGCCACTGCTGTACTGGAGAGGGCGGGGCGCTTTTCGGCAAGTATCCGCCGAGTATCCCAACTTCCGAGTAGCGCGTTAACCAGGAGCAATCCGGAAGCGGGCACTTTCCGGTAACGCCACCTAACGTCCACTGAAGGGAGAATATCACTACCGCCGCCGATCCGCATCTATGATGCGGCGTGCCTCACCGATGATAAGCCCCAGGACGAAACACTCGGCTGCGAAGGCAAACACGAGCAGAATCTCGTAAACGACAGCTTCCCCGGCCGGAGCAATCCCACGCCTGAAAAAGAAGGGCAGGATCGTGTCGGCGAATCTCTTAGCAAGCGGATCGCACGCCAGCAGGACTTTGGCGAGTACTGGGAACTGACCGACACGGTAGACGATGATGCTAGCGCCTTTCGCGGCTCCCCCTGCGGCCATCAGCACGAGGGCGAGTTTCAGTCCTCGCATGTTTTGAAGATTCATCGTACCGCTGGGCGGGGTTCCGGAACGCGCTTACCGGAAGAATGTCCCATGACCGCGCGGCCCCGGAGTGGGTCGTCGGCCACTCGGAAGTGATCCACTTGGCCGTATCGTCGGCCATCCGGAAACAATCTACCTGACCGATGTAGCGCCAAGTCGCAGAAGTGCCGGAGAAGACGATGGTCGGAACGGGAACGGCGAGTTGGCTGGAGGACCGGGAGGCGCGACGGCTCCCCGCGAGAACGCGCTGCTGGCGAGCATCCTGAATGCGCTGACCACCGTCTGGCGCGGCCGGGCGCCGGACATGGCGGCGCGAATATGGCGGAGGACTGAGCCGCGGCATCCGTCTTCTCTCCCTGTTCTCCGGCGCTTTCCGATCGTGCTTCGGCAACAATCCGGACCTGCGCGGCGTCTGTGGAGGCATGTGCGCTCTTAAGGCAGTGCGAACGTGTGGCCGGCTGGCGGCGCTGTGCGCGGTTCTCATGACCGCGGCGCCCGGCGCCGATCCGGCGTTGACCATCTACAATCAGAACTTCGCCGTCATCCGCGAGGTCCTGCCCGTGGATCTGAAGGCGGGCCGGAACACGCTCACCTACTCCGGCGTCACCGCGCACGTGGAGCCGTCCTCGGTCATTCTGCGCGACCCCGCGGGCCGCCGCGCGGTGCAGGTGCTGGAACAGAACTACCGCAACGACCCGATCTCCCAGGCGCGGCTGCTCAACCTGTTCGAGGGCAAGACGATCGATTTCGTGGTGCGCAATCCGGACGGGACCACCCGCAGCGTCGCCGGCCGGATCGTGCGCAGCGGCTATGTTCCGCACTATCAGGCCATGAATCAGTACGGCTCGCAGTACGCGGCCAGACAGATGAGCACGGTCCGGGGAGGGTCCGGCGAGCCCATCATCGAGGTCGAAGGCAAGCTCCATTTCACGCTCCCCGGCCAGCCGGTCTTTCCCGCCCTCGGCGACGATACCATCCTCAAACCGGCGCTCGATTGGATCCTCAACTCCGCGCGGCCCGCCCGGTTCGACGCCGAGCTGAGCTACATCTCGGGAGGACTGAGCTGGAACGCCGACTACAACCTGGTCGCGCCGGAGAGCGGCGACACACTGGATCTGGTCGGCTGGGTCACGCTCGATAACCAGAGCGGCAAGCAGTTCGACCGCGCCCGCATCAAGCTGATGGCGGGGGACGTGAACAGAGTGAAGCCATCGGCAATCCCAATGGGGGCGATGGCCGGAGGAATCATCAGTAGCATTCCGGCGGGACCCCGGGTGGAGGAAAAGGCCTTCGACGACTATCACCTCTATACGCTGCCGCAGCCAACCACTCTCCGCGACCGCGAGACGAAGCAGGTCGAGTTTCTGCGCGCCACCGGCGTCCAATCCAAGCGGCTCTATGTTTACGACGGCCTGCTGGTGGACAAGAACTACAACTCCTACAGCGACCTGCGCCACATCCAGCACTACGGCACGCAATCCAACCCGCACGTTTGGGTGATGCGCGAGTTCGCCAACAGCGAAGCCAACCGCCTGGGCGTGCCCTTGCCCAAAGGCCGCGTCCGCTTCTACCGCCGCGATCAAGACGGCCGGATGGAGTTCACCGGCGAGAACCAGATTGACCACACCCCCAAGGACGAGGCCGTGCGCGTCTACACCGGGAACGCGTTCGACCTCAAGGGCGAGCGCCGGCAGACCCGCTTCCGATACCAGGGGCAATCGGGGAACGGCTTTGTCGACGAGTCCTTCGAGATCAGGCTCCGCAACCACAAGAAGGAGGCGGCCACCATCCGCGTGGTCGAGCGACTCTACCGCTGGTCGGACTGGGTCATCACGCAGGAATCGGCCCCGCACCGCCGCGTGGACAGCCGGACCATCGAGTTCGACCTCACCCTCGCACCCGGCGAGGAGCGCACGCTAACCTACACCGCCCACTACACGTGGTGAGAGTCGCGCACTTCAGTAGTCGATGAACCGCGGAGCCTGCCTGGTTGCCTGCGAGAAGGACTTCCCGGACCCCGTCGTTATCGCAAGCAGCTTCTCCACGGAAAGCCGCAGCGGCGCCAACAGGGCCGCATCGCCGGTGCGCTTGTAGGCGAAGGCCACCCCATCCAGCACCAGGTAGCCCGAAGAGGCGGAGGTCCGCGGGCACGATGTG
>CAYOTD010000746.1:0-2306 GCA_964406685.1 uncultured Solibacteraceae bacterium
TCTCCTGCCCGTAGTGGTCGCGGATGAACTCGGCCACGGAGCGGTCGGACGGGGGGAGCTTGGGCGGGCGGCGGAACCACTCCAGTCCCATGCGGATCTTGGTGGGCCAGCCGAGCAACCTAGTAGTCATCAGGGGCCAGATGCGGGTGGGGACCATCAGCATCAGGCCGTCGGGCAGAGGAGTCAGCCGTCCCCCCTTGACCACGTAGGTGACGCGCCGGTGATCGTTGGAGGAGATGACGTCCGCGCCCAGGCCCAGCTCGCGGATCAGTTCGAGCGCCCAGGGCTTGGCGGAGAGAAAACTGTCCGGGCCGGCTTCCAGGACACAGCCTTCGAGGCGGTCGGTCTGCACGACGCCGCCCAGCCGGGGGCGGCGCTCGATGAGGGTCGAGGGGATTCCGGCCCGGGAAAGTTCGTAGGCCGCCGAGAGCCCCGTGACGCCTCCGCCGACGATGACGGCGCGGCGCACTACACCGCTCCGCCGAGTGTCACGGACGGTAGTCCCGGACGATCTGGACCACCGCTTTGACGTTCTCCACCGGAGTCTCGGGCAGCACGCCGTGGCCGAGGTTGAAGATGTGGCCGGGCCGGGTGCCGGTGCGCTTGAGCAACTCCTGGACGCGCGCCTTCAACTCGGGCAGGGGCGCCAGCAGGGCGGCCGGGTCGAGGTTGCCCTGCACGGCCGAGCGGTAGCTGATGTCCATCCAGGCCTGGTCGATGTTGATGCGCCAGTCCACGCCCAGCACGTCGCCGCCGGCGGCGTGCAGCTCCTTGAAGAAGCCGGCGGCGCCGGTGCCGAAATGGATGACCGGGACGCCGGTGGAGCGGATGCGCTCGATCAGGGCGCGGGAATAGGGGGCCACGTAGCGGACGTAGTCGTCCGGGCCGAGGGCGCCGACCCAACTGTCGAAGACCTGGATGGCGCGCGCCCCCTGGGCCACCTGGAGGATGGCGAAGGGTCCCAGCACGTCGACCAACTTGCCCATCAGCCGGCGCCACAGCGTTTCGTCCCGGTACATGAGCTGCTTGGTGCGCAGGAAGGTGCGGGAGGCGCCGCCTTCGATCATGTAGCTGGCCAGGGTGAAGGGCGCGCCGACAAAGCCGATCACCGGCACCTTGCCGGCAAGCGCCTTGGCGACCATCTGGATCGACTCGCCGACGTAGCCCAGATCGTCCGTGTTGGAGATGGACAGGGAGTCGACGTCGCCCGAGGTGCGCACCGGATTCTCGATCACCGGGCCTTCCCCGGCGACGAACTTCAGCTTCAGGCCCATGGGCTCGACCGGCAGCAGCAGGTCGGCGAAGATGATGGCCGCGTCGACGTCCAGGATTTCAACCGGTTGCAGCGTCACCGTTGCCGCCAGGTCGGCCCGCTTGCAGATCTCCAGAATCGAGTGCTTCGACCGCACTTCGCGGTAGGGTTTCAGGTAGCGTCCCGCCTGACGCATGAACCACACCGGACGGACGTCGGTGGGCCTGCGCCGGCAGGCATCCAGTAACCGGCTGTTCATTGGAGCCACGCGCATGCCATCCCCGCAGTATCTTCACAAAGGAACACGCGAAATCCCTTTGGCTTGTTCTTCGCCGCCCAATCGCGGCCCAGAATGTAGAAAGGCTTGGCCCAGACCTCGCTGTCCAGCGTCTTCGGCGCGATCACCGAGACCGACAACATGCCCTGGGCGGGGTACCCTGTCCTCGGATCCATAATGTGGCTGTAGAGCTTTCCTTCGGCCCGGAAGAACTTCTCGTAGTTGCCGGAGGTGGATAGCGACAGGTCGCGGAGGACCTGCTCGTCGATGGTGGTTCGCGGGCGTTTGGGGTCGCGGATCTTGACCTTCCACCCCGGCTCGCCCGGGGGAGCGCCGAGGGCGTAGATGCTGCTGCCGCCGGCGGTAACCAGCGCCGACGCCACTCCGTGTTGTTTCAGTACCTCGATCATACGATCCACCGCGTAACCCTTGCCTACGCCGCCCAGGTCCAGCGCCGCTTCCCGCCGGGCCAGCCTCACCGTTTGCGCCTGGGCATCGAGAACGATGTTGCGGTACCCGACCCGGGCCAGAGCCCCGCGGATCTCGGCCCGGTGAGGCAGCCGCCCCGAGCCCTTGTAGAAGCCCCACACCTTCATCAGAGGGCCGACGGAAATATCGAACGTCCCCTGGCTGAGGCGACCGTATTCCAGGCAGGCCGACAACAGCCGGAACACCTCCGGGCCGACCTTGACCGGGCGCTCGGCCCCATAGCGGTTCACCTGGCCTATCTCACTCTCCGGACGGTAGTTGGAGAGCATCCCATCGAGCCGCCGGACC
>CAYOTD010000746.1:2316-2764 GCA_964406685.1 uncultured Solibacteraceae bacterium
GAAGGCCTGTTCCGTAGCTGCGATCAACACGTTCTGGTCGGGGCCGTAAGCGACCACCGTGTAGGTGGTGCCCATCGCGTCGAGGCTGTTCTCGATGCGGAGGGTCTCCCCGGCCGGCGCCGCCAGCGGCGCCAACAACAAAAGTAGCACAAGGTGTTTCATCGGTCCGGTTTTTTTTCACCCGCCGGAAGAGCGGGCTCCTTGGGGCGGCCCTTGCGGACGCGCTTCATGAGCCGGCCCAGGCGGCCGGGCTCGGAAACCGGCTCCACGACGAAGTGCAGCTCCGGCACACGGTGCAACTCGAGCCGGGCCGAGAGTTCCCGGCGCAGGTATCCCCGTGCGCCGTCCAGGGCTTGCAGCGCCTGGTCCACCTCATCGGCGGCCAGAGCCAGCAGGACGTGGGCGTGCCGGAGGTCGGGGGAGACGCGCACGTCGACCACGCCGACCG
>CAYOTD010000747.1:0-2761 GCA_964406685.1 uncultured Solibacteraceae bacterium
GAACGGCTGCCGGGAGTAATCGGCGCCGGTGGTGAGGGGATCGTAGACGGTCTGGAACGTCCCGGAGGCGTCCACCAGGCCGGAGAAGTCGCCGGCGCGCATCGCCTCGGTTGGCACCCGGTAGTTGCCGAAGGCGCCGCTGCGGAACTTGTAGCCTTCGTAGTTGAAGAACCAGAAGCTCCGGTTTTTGCCGTTGTAGACCTTCGGGATCCACACCGGACCGCCGACGGTGCCGCCGAACTCGTTGCGGATCAGCTTGGCCGCGGTGTTGGTGAAGTTGTCGCGGGCGCGCGCCACGCCGTAGCCGTAGTCGCGGTTGGTTTCGTAAAGCGAGCCGTGGATCTCGTTGGTTCCGCCCTTGGTGGTCATGATGATGCTGGCCTGCCGCTGGAACTTGGCGGAAGTCGAGTTCACCTCCACGTGGAACTCCTGGATGCTGTCCAGGCTGGGCATGCGCGTGAGGGAGCCCGAGCCGTAGCGCTGGTCGGTGAGGGCGGCGCCGTCCAGGACGACGTCGAAGGTGCCCACCCGGGTGCCGAAGATCCGCCAGCCGTCGGTGCCGCTGGTGATGCCCGGCACGGTCCAGAGCAGGTTCATGACGTTGCGGCCGTTGATGGGCAACTGCTCGATGCGGGTGCGCTCGAGGGTGGCGCTCATGGTGGCGGTGTTGGTGACCAGGACCGGGGTGACGTCCTCGACCTTGACTATCGTCTGCGTCCCCGCCGGTTGAAGCACGATGTCGATGTTGGCCGACTGCTGGGTCTGCACCGTGACGGTGGCCTCGAACGTCTTCATGCCGGAGAAGCTGGCCTCGATCCGGTACGGACCGGGTACCACGGAGGGGAACACGTAGAGCCCCGCTTCGTTGCTGACGGTCTTCAGCTCGACGCCGGTCACGGTGTTGGTCAGGAGCACGGAGACGCCCGGAATGATCGCGTTCGTGGGGTCACGAACGGTGCCGCGGGCGCTGCCATTGCTGGATTGGGGAAAAACGGGAGTCACCAGCAACGTCATCAGGAGCAAGACGACCCGGTGCGACCCCATTACGGTATTTCTAGTTCTCATCAAGATCTCCTCTGCGAGATGGGTTGCAGGGTATTCTCAGGCAGGGTGGCGGAGCGTTCAAGTGTGCTCACGGTGAGTTCACGCGTGAAGATGGAGGGCCGCCGCGGAGGCGGCGCTTTCCCGCGCGTAAGCTTCCCGCGGCCGGCCTTGCCTTTTGTTGGAGTTGAGTTATCCCAGACGTTGCCGTATGCTGAGGCGTGATGGTTGGCCGCTCCTTACTGTCACTTTACGCGGCGGAGCACTGAGATGAAGGAAGCATCGGCGACTCCCGTTGTGCGGAGCGCACCGGCCGACCCACGCTGGGAACTGGTCCAGCGGGTGGCCGAGAGCGCCTATTTCTGCAAAGGTCCCAAGCTCCGGGCGTTCCTGCTGTATGTCTGCGAGAACGCCCTGCTGGGGCGGCTGGAGAATGTAACCGCGCAGTTGATCGGGTGCAAGGTCTTCGGACGCCGGCCCGAGTACGACCTCAATGACGACAACATCGTCCGGGTGGAGGCGCGGGAACTGCGGAAACGGCTGGAGGCCTACTTCGCCGCCGAGGGCCGCGACGAGCCGGTGATCATCGAGATCCCCAAGGGCACCTATGTTCCGGTCTTCCGGCCCCGGGAACAGACCGCCGCTCCCGAGCCGCTCGAAGCGAGCGCTGCCGCGGCGGAGGCGCCGGTTGAGGAGCCGGAAGCGCCGAAGCGGGGAAGGCGCCTGGCGATCGGGGCGCTGGCGGCGGCGTTTCTGCTGGTCACCGCCACGGCTGCCTGGCTGGCGCGTGAGAATCTACTGCTGCGGGGGCACGAGCCGGGCGCGGCCAGCGGGAAATACTCGTTCTACCCGGAACTGCTTGGGAGCCTGGGTCTGACGAGGGGCCGCGAAACCCTGCTGGTGCTCAGCAACCCGCCGGTGCTGGTGTACTACGGGTCGGAGTCCAGCCAGCCGGAGGGGCCGCCCGGCAGCGCGGTGCGGGCGCCGGAGGAGATGCAGAAGCTTCCCGCTTTCACTTTCAACAAGCGCGACTCCGCACGCCCCTACCACTACCTGGGTCTGTCCCGCGGGGAGTTCACCGGAATGGGCGAGGCTGTCGCCGCCTATGGGGTCGGCGAGTTGATGCGGACCCTGCGCCGTCCGTTGCGCCTGACGCAATGCCGTTTTCTGAATTGGGATCACGTGCCGAAGCAGGACCTGATCCTGCTCGGCGGACCCGCCTCCAGCGACTGGAGGTTCCAGAACGACGCCCGGTCGAACTTCGTCTTTGTCGCCGACCGCATCGAGAACGCCAATCCCCTGCCCGGCGAGGGCAAGCAGTATAAACGAGAGGCAAGCGAGAACACGGCAGCCGACAGGGCGGATTACGGGGTCGTCAGGATGGCGACCTCTCCCTTCGGGTTCAAGATGCTCCTGCTGGCGGGCCTGAGCAGCGCGGGAACGGCGGCCGCGGCGGAGTTCTTTTGTACTCCGGAGAAGATGGAGCCCATCTACCGGCGCCTCCGGGCCGCCAGCTCCGGCAAGGCGTTTCCGCCGGACTGGGAGGTGCTGGTGCGGACCACCGTGCGCGACGGGTTGCCGGTGGACACAACGGCTCTCGCGGTGCGGCCGGCGGCGGCTGGGGCGCGGTAGGGCGTTGAGCGGGCTGTTCGAATCAGGCCAGCTTCCAGGGAGCGCGGTAGGGGCGCATCAGTAGGCGGTTGGCGGCTTCGTTGTTGGT
>CAYOTD010000748.1:0-2758 GCA_964406685.1 uncultured Solibacteraceae bacterium
TTCTGCGTGCCCGCGTCCCAGTAGATCTTCTTGTCGCGCCGGTAGGACAAGGTGGCCATGTGGCCCGGGATGGCGGCGATCTGTCCCACTTCCGGCGGCGCGATCTGCTTGCCCTTCCCGCGGATGGCGTCGATCCAGTTCATCAGGTGCGCCTCCACGGCCAGGTTGTCGTTCATCGGCTTCTTGATCACCAGCGGCTTGCGCGCGGCCCCGGTCGCCAGCGGCTTCTTGGCGAACAGCCTCTCGGGATAGAAGCTCAGCGTGTCGCGGTTGACCACTTCGATGGTGCCCTCGTGCCCCATGAACTGCTCGCCGTACCCCGCCCACTCGTTGCCGAAGAAGCAACTGTAGTTCAGGTGGAACTTGTCGGTGTACTCGTAGATGGCGCTGAGCGTATCGGGCACTTCGCGGTCGTCGGGCGCGCCCCATTGGTAGATGCCGCCCGAGGCCATGCAGGTGCGCGGCACCGTCTTGCCCAGCACGAAGTTCGAGATGTCGGTCTGGTGCACCAGCAGGTCGGTGGAGATGCCGCCCGAGTAATCCCAGTAGTTGCGCCACTGGAAATAGCGGCCCTTGTGGAACGGCCGCTTGGGGGCGGCGCCGCCCAGGAAGCGGGCGAAGTCTGTGTTCTCCTCGCTGGCGTCGGCCGGGATCACATAACGCCACGCCGCGGGCACCGGGTTGGTGGGCAGGAAGTTGCGGTACCAGAAAGCGCGCACGTAGTGGCACTCGCCGATCATCCCTTCCTTCACCATCCGCTGGGCCTCGATGTAGAGCGTGTTGGAGCGGTTCTGCGTGCCCACCTGCACGACCTTGCCCGTCTTCTGCGCGAACTTGACGATCTCGGCGCCTTCCTCGATGGTGTGCGCGATCGGCTTTTCCAGGTAGATGTTCTTGCCCGCCTTCAGCGCCGCGATCGCCATCGGAAAGTGCAGGTGCTCGGGCGTGGCGATGATGACCGCGTCCACCGATTTGTCGGCCAGGATCTCCTGGTAGTCGACGACGGCTCTGGGCGTGGTCCCTTCCTTGGTCTGCACCTTGTCCTTGGCGCGGTTGAGATTCCCCTTGTAGGTGTCGCACACCCAGGTAATCGCCACGCCTTCCGGCTTCGCCGCATAGAGCCGGTCCATCAGGTAGTTCCCGCGGCCGCCCGCGCCGATGACGCCGAGGTTCATCTTGTTGTTCTGGCCGAGAGCGGACACCACCGCCGGCCCGGCGGTGATCGCGGCGCCCGTGGTGTTGCGGAGGAAGTTTCGTCGGGAGAGATCTTCGGACATAAATGCTCCTGTGACTGAAATCAACCCTAAAGAATACCAGTCCCGGCGGGCCGCCGGGTCAGGCTTTGCGCGCGCCCGCGGTGAGGATGGCGAGAGCGATGGAGCGGATCTTGATCTCCGGCGCCTCCGCGCGCGACAGCAGAATCAGCGGCACGCGCCCGCCCACCACGATCCCGCCCGATTCGGCCTTGGCGAAGTAGACCAGCGAGCGGTAGAGAATGTTGGCCGCCTCGATGTTGGGCGCGATCAGGATGTCGGTGTTGTCCGTCAGCGGCGTCTGGATGCCCTTGCGGTCGGCCGCGAAACGGCTCAACGGCACGTCGAGCGCGATGGGACCTTCCAGGTACGCGCCCGCGATCTGGCCCCGGCGGTTCGTCATGGTCAGCGCCGCCGCGTCGAGGGTGGCCGGCATCTCGGGATTGACGTATTCCAGCGCGCACAGCAGCGCCACGTTCGGCTTCTCGATGCCCAGGGCGTGCGCCACCTCGATGGCGTTGCGGCAGATGTCGGCCTTCTGCTCGAGCGCCGGCGCGATATTGATCGCGGCGTCGGTCATCAGCATCAGCCGGTCCGTGCCCGGAACCTGGAAGACGATCACCTGGCTCAGGTACCGGCTGCCGCGCAAACCCGTCTCGCGGTCGATCACCTGCCGGATGAGGGTCGCCGTTCCGATCTTGCCCTTCATGAGCAGGCTGGCCCGGCCCTCGCGGACGAAGCCGATGGCCTTGCGCGCCGCCGCGGCGTCGTCGGGCTCGTGCACGATCTGCTCTTCGGGAATGTAGAACTTCGCCTGGTTGGCCAGCAGGCGGATCTTCTCCGCGTTGCCCACGAAAATGCCCTCGGCCAGCTTCATTTCGGCGGCGGTCTTCAGCGCCTCGATGACGTCGGGGTCCTGCGCCGCGGCCACGGCAATGCGCACCGGCCCGCGCTGGCAAGCCAGGGCCACAACTTCGTTCAGATTGCGAAGCACGCCCATCGTAAACTGTGATTATAGATGGAACCGACCCGCCGGGACGTTCTCAAAGCTCCGGCGCTGCTCGCGGCCCGCGGTGGCCGCGCGGCCGCGCGCCGTCCCAACCTGCTGCTGCTGATGGCCGACCAGTACCGCGCCGACTGCCTGGGGCTGGACGGCAACCGCGTCATCCGCACGCCGAACCTGGATCGCATCGGAGGCGAGGGCGTCCACTTCCGCTGCGCCTACTCCTCCACCCCCACCTGCACGCCCGCGCGCGCGGCGCTGTTAACCGGCATGTCGCCCTGGCGTCACGGCATGTTGGGCTACTCGCGCGTGGGCGAGCGCTACCCGGTCGAGATGCCGCGCCTGCTGCGCGAGGCCGGCTATTACACCACCGGCATCGGCAAGATGCACTACCACCCGCAGCGCAACCTGCACGGCTTTCACCAGACGATTCTCGATGAATCCGGTCGCGCCGAAGACCCCGAATTTCGCAGCGACTACCGCGGCTGGTTCTGCTCGCAGG
>CAYOTD010000749.1:0-1692 GCA_964406685.1 uncultured Solibacteraceae bacterium
CGAGTGGGGAATTTTCAACCGGCGTTATGGGGATTTTTGCACCGGCGCTGACAGATTCGGCAGATGGCGTAGCCGGAACGATCCGGCAGGAATCAAACGTCGCCCCGCTGAAATACAGAAACCTGTCTCCTGGCCTCGGGAACGAAGGCCCGACGGGATTCGCTCTTTGCCCTGAGGGCGCGGGAGGCCAGGGTATTACCGGCCTGCGCCGGACGCCGGTCCAGGGGCCCCGAGGTTGGCCGCGGATTACTTCCTTTAGCCGAAAGTCCGTCACGATTTCCTGGTAGCGGTGGCCCTCATGATTGACCTCGTCGTACCTTGACCTGACGGCCTCCAGGAGCGCGACACTCAAGTCGGGGAGAGATCGAACGCGCCCGGCGAGGATACTGTCGGGACACGGATTCCTGAGAGAAAGTCGTGCAGCGGTCGCGGCTGTTATTGCCAGCCTGTCCTTCCAAAGGGAGGGCGTCACCTGGCGGACCGAGGCGCACCCGCGAAGGCCCCAGAAGCAGCCCAGATCGACCTGAAAGGCATGAGAAACCAGTTCACGCGGCGCGCCAGGCGTGTACGCCACAGTGATTGAACGGTCAGAACCGGTGAGATCGGAGGATTGGCCCACTGCGGGCCCGAACCGATAGTCGGGGCTCTCGTCGTCGGGGCTGTACACCGGCACGGGATGACCTCGATCCGCCCAGAATCCATGCGCGCTGCGCACTTCGACGAAGTAGACGCGCGGCCATCCGATAAAGACATCCGGTTCTATGCGGTAGCCGGTGCTCGACACGGTTCCATCCAGAACCGTGACGGAGGCCGAAAAGGACAGGTGGCGCCAGCCGAGCAAGTACGCCGCCTTCAACGGTATAGACAAGAAGTCCCATTTGTCTTTCACCATTTCTCCGTGGGCCGGACGCCCAAGACTGTAAAGGAACGTGGGCACCCACCGCCAGTCCTCGGCGTTCGAGATCTCCACTTGGTAGCGTCTCAGCCTGCCTGGTTCGGTGCGCCCGTCGAGCTCGGGACGCACCAGATAAGGAACCGTCCTCAAGAGCTGAGCTTCCGTGGTCTGGTCGACACGCACCTCCTTCAGCCCTGATAGCACCGCCTGGAACCTCTGCGTCAGCAGAAAAGAGCGAACGCGCACACCGATCGAGAAGACAGCAAGCGCGACCAGAAGCGCAACGTAGAGCCCGCGCGCACGGCGGCTCCAGAGGCACCGGCAGAGGCCCGCTATCCACGACAGTCCGGTTCGAGTGGCCATACGCCAGATCAGCCTGACTTCGGCGTGGCGCGCGTCGCGTGGTTTTGGGGAACGATCCATACCTCAGGATTAGACACCGGCCAATCTCATTACTGATGCCATCTTCGGAAAGGAAAGTGGACCGCGTGACCGGACATCGCCGGCGCGGCGTCGTTCCACCTCACATTGTCCATTCGTCTTCCCCTTGCGTCAGATTGTCGACAGTCCTATAATTGAGCAGACAGACACATTGACCCTGGCGTGCCAGGGTAGGAGCTTCCGCATGTCCACGTCTCTGCGCGGCGCCCTGCTCGCCGCTTTCTTGCTCGGAAGTTGTGGCCTGTACGCTCAGACCGGCCGCATCGTCGGCACGGTCCGCGACCAATCCAGAGCCGTCATCCCTAACGTACCGGTCCAGGCGGTGAGTCTGGCCACCAACTCCGTCCGCACGGTGG
>CAYOTD010000749.1:1706-2757 GCA_964406685.1 uncultured Solibacteraceae bacterium
AACCAACAGCGCCGGCGATTACGTACTGACGGCGCTCCCGGTGGGCGCCTATCGCGTGAGCGTGGAGGTGACCGGCTTCAAGAAGTACTCAACCGACGCCATCCAGCTTACCGTCGACCAGACGGCGCGCGTCGACATCACGCTCCAACCCGGCCAGGTGACCGAGACCATCACCGTCACTTCCAGCGCGCCGGTGATCGACTCGGAGACCTCCTCGGTCAGCCAGTTGATCGAAGAGACGCAGGTCAAGCAACTCCCGCTCAACGGCCGCCATTTCATGCAGCTCGGCCTGCTGGTTCCCGGCACCACCGGTGGACGCGACTCGACCGTCTCCACCCGGCAGGGCGGAGCGTCGATCTCGGTCAATGGGCAGGGCTCCGACCAGAATAACTGGATGATCGATGGCGTGGACAACAACGCCACCATGTTCGGCCTGGCCGTCGTGATTCCTTCCACGGAGGCCATCCGCGAATTCCGTTTCGAGACCAGCAACTACTCGGCCGAATATGGGCGCGCGGCCGGGGGTGTCGTCAACCTGCAAATCAAATCCGGCTCAAACGACTTTCACGGATCGCTGTTCGAGTTCCTGCGCAACGACAATCTCGATTCCCGGCAGTACTTCGATGCGGGTGTCGACCCGCTGGCTTACAACCAGTTCGGCGGCTCGCTAGGCGGGCGCGCGATTCGCGACCGCACGTTCTTCTTCTTCAACTACGAAGGCCAGCGCGTCCGTTCCACCTCCACCACCGGCGGCAACGTACCGACCGCGGCGATGCGCAACGGCGACTTCAGCGGCCTGGCCACCATTTACGATCCGCTCACGCTCTCCAACAAAGTGCGGCAGCCCTTCGCGGGGAACCAGATTCCGCAAGACCGCTTTCACTCGGCCTCGAAGAAGATCCTGCCTTACTATCCCCTGCCGAACACCACCGACGCGGCACGCAACTTCGTCCGCCAGGCGAGCAGTGTCAACGACGGCGACCAGTGGCACGCCCGCGTCGACCAGAAGCTGACCGAGAAACAGTGGATCTTCGGCCGCGTTTCGAAGCAG
>CAYOTD010000750.1:0-2751 GCA_964406685.1 uncultured Solibacteraceae bacterium
GACCGGCTCCTATCTCGGATTCAGCGGCATGGGACCCACAGGCCGCATCCCCCGCGTGGTTCCGAACCCGATGGACAACACCCTGCTGATCCAGGCCACCCCGCAGGAATACGAGCAGATCCTCAAGCTGCTGACCATGCTGGACGTGCCGCCCCGCCAGGTGCTGATCGAGGCCAAAATCTACGAAGTCACCCTCAGCGGCGCGTTTGCCAGCGGCGTGGCGGCGTACCTGCAAAGGCAGGGCGCCACAAGTTCCGGCGGCACTTCGCTGTCCACGCGGCAGATCCTGGGTTCGGCGTCCAGCTCCGGGCTGACCCTGAGCGCTGGCACCCTGGTCGGCCAGAGCCGCGAGATGCTGGCGTTTCTGACGGCGCAGGAAACCAGCGAGCGCACCCGCGTGATCTCGGCGCCCAGCGTCATCGCCACCGACAGCATCGCGGCCAGCATCAACGTCGGCTCCGAGGTGCCGACCCTGACCGCGCAGGCGGTCACCGGCGTCCAGTCCGGCGGCAGCTCTCTGTTCGCCAACACCATCTCCAACCGCCAGACCGGCGTCACCCTCAACATCACCGCGCGTGTCAATCCCAGCGGCATCGTCACCCTGGTCATCAACCAGGAGGTCAGCGCGCCGGTTCCGGCGGCGTCGGATTCCTCGATCCAATCGCCTTCCTTCTCCAAGCGATCGGTACAGACGCAGGTGACCGTGCAGGACGGCGACACCATCGCTATCGGCGGCATCATCAATGAAACCAACACCGCCTCCACTACCGGTGTCCCCGTCCTGCACCGCATTCCGGGCGTGGGCGCGCTGTTCGGCAGCCGCTCGACCAGCAAGGAACGCAGCGAGCTGATCATCTTCATGACGCCCCGGGTGATCTACGACACCAACGAAATCACCGAGGCCAGCGAGGAGCTGAAGAGCCGGCTGAAGCGGCTTCGCAAGTACGTCACGGAGTAGGGCGCCGGCGGCGGGGGGCGCAACTCCGGGGCGAGGCCGGGGTTACAATCCCCAGTGGCGCTATTGCCGTGAAACGAACGCTTTTATTGTCTCTTCTACCCGCGCTCGCCTCGCTGTGTTCCGCGGCGGACATCGGCAGCGGCGCGCCGAACGAAGCGATTCGGCAGGCTTTTCTGAACGGGTTCTACCGGGGTAGCTTCCGAAGCCTGGTGGCCTTGCCCCCTTCCTCGGATGTGAAGCGGCTGGGGTCGGCGGGATACGTTCAGGAGTTTACCGCCGCCAGCGGCAGCGGCACCTACGCCTTGGTGCTCTCCACCGCCGCCAGCGGGACGGTGGTGGACGAAGATGCTGCCCAGTACGTCTTCCAGGTCTGGGCGAGCATGTACTCGTACTACACCAGCCAGGGCGTGAGCACCGTGGGCTATCCCACCATGGACAGCGTCAACTGCCCGACGGTGGCCGGCAACGCCTGCGTCTATCAGAGCTTCAGCAACAGCTACGTTCTTTTCACCTACACTCTCGCCATCAACGGAACCCAGAACTTCTCCGTATCCGGCACTAACTACACCTACTGGGTGTCGGCCGGTGGGATTAGCGGGATCGGCCCGGCGACTAGCGCCGAGACATCGGTAACCTCCTCGGCGAGCACTACCGCCACCTTGCAGACGTTTGCCCAGGGCGCCATCTTCACTATCGGCTCCGGTACTTACACCAGCAGTGTCTTCACGGTGAAGGCGCCCATCTACTCGCTCTACCTGGGCAGCGGCTCCTATTCGGGGACCCTCGGCTTCCCGACCTCGAACGAGATCGAACTGGCCGACGGCACGCGGCGGCAGACCTTTGAAGGCGGATCGATCGAGTACGCGCCGGGTTCGAACCCGGTCTACCGGTACCCGGTGAACACCATCGTGCTGGGCGCTCCCAGCACTTCGATCCGCATGACCCAGGGAGCCACGCTGACGATCTCGGCGCGGACCTTTGCCGCCAACGGTATCGAGTTGACCGGCCGCTCCATCGCCTGGACCACGTCGAACGGGAAGGTGGCTACGGTCAGCTACTCCGGCGCGGGCTCCTCGGCGACGATCACCGCCGTGGGCGGCGGCAGCGCCACCATCACGGCGACCGTGGAGACCAAGACCGCCTCTCTGTCGATCTTCGTCAGTTCGCAGTGCTGCGCGGTGGGCGAGGGATCGCCCACCACGGCGATCAGCCAGGCCTTCCAGGACGCGGTCAGCCGCAATCGCCTCAGCGTCCGCCTGCCGGCGCAGAGTTCCGTGCAGCGGCTTGGCAGCGGCTATGTGCAGGAGTTGCAGGACACCGCCACCTCGTCCCGCATCCTGCTGGCCAAGCCGGACAGCCTGGCCGTGGCCTACGCCGTCAGCGGCGCTCTGCTGGCCCGCTACGAGGAGTTGGGCGGCCCGGCCGGTACGCTCGGCTATCCCACCTCCGACGCCACCACCGGCGGGCGGCAGTTGTTCCGGAACGGCGCCCTGGCCGGCAGCCCCGTCCGCGCGGTCTTCGCCCCGATTCTGGCCAAGTGGGTGGCGCTGGGCTACGAGACCGGATCGGTCGGCGCCCCGATCTCCGATCCGGCGTCGTTCTTCACCTTTGCCGCCACGGGCGGAGTGGCGCAGGCTTTCCAGAAGGCGGCCATTTTCGTGGGCCTCAGCGGGCCATCGGCCGGCAGTGCGTTCGCCGTCGCCGGCCTGATCGCCGCCAGGTACGCGGCCCTGGGCGGCGCCGCGGGCCGGATGGGCATGCCGGCCAGCGACGAGTACTCCACCGAGGGGCGG
>CAYOTD010000751.1:0-2749 GCA_964406685.1 uncultured Solibacteraceae bacterium
CAGAACGTGGTCGCGGTGGTGGTGGACGACTCGCGCAGCATGGCGCTCGCCGAGGGCGGCGCCAGCCGGAAGGACCAGGCCCTGCGGCTATTGGAGTCGCGCGCCTTCGAGGACCTCAAGTCGCGGTTCCAGGTCCGGCTCTACCGCCTGGGCGCGAACGCCGCCCGTATGGAATCGGCCGCGCAGCTCACAGCGGCGCTCCCCGCGACCCACCTGGCGGACGGGCTAAAGCAAGTGGCGAGTGAGGCCGCCACCCTCCCCATCGGCGCCATGATCCTGATGAGCGACGGATCGGACAACGCGGGCGGCATCGATGCCGCGGAGTCCACCGCCGAGCTTCGCCGCACGGACATCCCCATCCACACGGTCGGTTTCGGGCGCGAGCGGCCGGAGCGGGACGCGGAACTGCTGGACGTGCAGATCCCCACCCGGGCGCTGGCCGATTCCCGTCTGCCAGCGCAGATCCGCTTCCAGCAGTTCGGATTGGCGGGCCGTGAGGCGAATCTCGTCTTGCGCGAGGGCGGCAGAGTGCTAGCCCGGGAAAAGGTGACCTTCAGGTCCGATGGCACGGTGGAGACGCGGCAGTTGATCTTCAACGCCGGCATCGCGGGCGCCAAGAGCATCTAAGCGGCGCTGGAACCGGTGGAGGGCGAGCAGAACGCGCGCAACAACTCACTGACACGGGTGGTGAACGTCGAGGCGGCCAAACCGCGCATCCTCTATATCGAAGGCGAACCGGTGTGGGAGTTCAAGTTCATCCGGCGCGCGGTGGAGGAGGACCGCTCCCTCGACCTGGTTACCATGCTGCGCACCACGCAGAACAAGCTCTACCGCCAGGGCATCGGCAACCCCAGAGAACTCGAGAGCGGTTTCCCGGCCACGGTGGAAGAGCTGTTCGGTTTTCAAGGGCTGATCCTGGGCGGAGTCGAAGCGAGTTACTTCACCTCGACACAACAGGAGCTGATCAGGCAGTTCGTGGACCGGCGCGGCGGCGGACTGCTGTTCCTGGGCGGGCGTGCGGGCCTGGCCGAGGGCGGTTATGCGGCCTCGGGGCTGGCCGAACTGCTTCCGGTGGTTTTGCCGGCCAAGAAGGTCACCTTCTTCCGCGACCCGGCCACGGTTGAACTAACCGGCGCGGGACGCGAGAGCCTTCTGTGCCGCCTGGAGGAAGACCCCGAGCGCAACGCCGCGCGCTGGAAGAAGCTCCCCTACCTGGCCGATTTCCAGGAACCGGGCATTCCCAAGCCCGGCGCCGTCGTGCTGGCGGAGTTCGTCGTATCCGGCCGCGGCCGCTTTCCGCTGCTGCTCACCGAGAACTACGGCGCGGGCCGCACGGCTCTGATGGCGACGCAGGGCACCTGGCGCTGGCAGATGCAGCAGCCGGTCGAGGACAAGGCCCACGAGATGTTCTGGCAGCAGTTGCTGCGCTGGCTGGTGGCGGACACGCGCGGGCGGGTGACGGCGGCCGCCCCCAAACCGATGCTCTACGACGACGGCCGCGTGGAGATCCGGGCGAAGGTCAAGGATCTGACTTACCTGCGCATCCTGCTCAACTTCCAGGCGGAATCCGACCGCCAGAGCGCCGACGACATTCTCAAGCGCCTGCTGGAGGCCATGCCGGCACCGAGGGACTGACGCATGTTGCAGCGCTTCCTCAACCCGTCGGTGTTGGCCGGCCTCTCCGGTCTGGAGCTGGTGGCGCGCACGGTGGTGGACGGCTTCGTCGCGGGGCTGCACCGCTCGCCCGATTTCGGCTTCAGCCAGGAGTTCGCCGAGTACCGCGTCTACAGCGAAGGCGACGACCTGCGCCACGTGGACTGGAACGTCTTCGCGCGCACCGAGCGGGCCTACATCAAGCGATACCGGGGAGAGACCAACACGCTGCTCACGGTGGTGCTCGACACCAGCGGCTCGATGGGCTTCACTTCGCACGGCGTCTCCAAGCTCGACTACGCGCGCTACCTGTGCGCTTCTCTCTTCTACCTGGCCCTCCACCAGCAGCGCGACGGCGCCGGCATCATCGTCTTCGACGATGACATCCGCGGCTACGTGGCGCCGCGCACCCGGCAAGGACAACTCATGCGTCTGCTGCACGCGCTCGACCAGTGCCGGCCCAGCGCGCGCACCGATTTCGCCCGTCCCTTCTTCCACTTCCAGCAGTTCCTGCGCCGCCGCGGCATCGTGCTGGTGGTTTCGGATTTCTACGAGCAACCAGAGACCATCATCCGCGCGGTGCAACCGTTGCGGTTCAAGGGCAGCGAGGTGTTGCTGTTCCACGTGCTCGATCCGCAGGAGATCGCTCCCCGGTTTGACACTCCTTCCCTGCTGATCGACATGGAGACGGAAGAGTCCCTCGAAGTCTCTCCCGACTACGCGCGCGCCGCTTATCGCGAACGCATCGACACCCATGTCGCGGCGCTGCGCGAGAAAGCGAAGGCCACCGGGCTGGACTACTTCCTACTCGACACGTCCCGGCCGCTCGACGAGGCATTGCGCGAGTACCTGTCGCTGCGCGCGGGGAGGCACTAGTGGGACTGCTCGCGCCGTGGTTTCTGGCCGGGATCGCCGCCGTGGCGCTGCCCATCTATCTGCACCTGCTGCGGCAACAGGACGCCGTGCCGCTCAAGTTCAGCTCGCTCATGTTCTTTGAGAAGCACTCGATCAGCTCGGTCAAGCGCCGCCGGCTGCGGTATCTGGCGCTGCTGGCACTGCGCGCGCTGCTGTTGCTGCTGCTGGCGCTGGCTTTCTC
>CAYOTD010000752.1:0-2746 GCA_964406685.1 uncultured Solibacteraceae bacterium
GACCGCCTGCTGCGCCGTTCAGAAACAGCGAAAAGGGTTTATGCATTCGTTCTTGGCTAGCCTGGATTTCCACGTGGGACAATTTGTATAAGGATTCCGACCCAGAAGTGATCGGAAGAGGTCCCCCGTCTGGCAAATTCGTTAGCATATTAGTGCGCCGATAGGCACGATACTGCAATGCTAATATGCGGGCTCGGCCGCATGGGCAAGTTCTCGTGTCCTCGACCTTCCCCGGCGGAACCCAATATTTCAAGGGTAGCGATGGCTTCACCGGCGTCAATCAAAAACATACTTGACTTGAAGTGTTTTACTTGGTACTGTTGTATTGTGCCAGTCGGCGCACCAAAGACTATAAGCGAGTGCCGCCATTTCTTCGCCGAGCCGCGCCACCCGCGCCACCGCCTCTATGAGGCCCTCCGGGCTTACTTCCTCGAGGGCCAAGCCCCCAAACAAGTCGCCCGTGCTTTCGGCTATTCGGTGGGCTACTTCCACCTCCTTTGCCACCACTTCCGCCGGGACCCGGACCCTGCCTTCTTCCTTTCTCCCCACCGCGGTCCCCGCTCCCAGCCCAAAAAGTCCGCGGCGCGCGATCTCCTCATCCGTTTACGGAAACAGAACTACTCGGTCTACGAGATCAGCCAGGCTCTCAAAGAGCGCAATTGCCCACTCAGTCCGACCGCCGTCCGGGAGGTGCTGAAGGAAGAAGGATTCGCGGCCCTGCCGCGCCGCCTGGATGAAGAACGCCCGGATGGCCCGCGTCCCACCATTGAACCGGTGGCCGACGTGCGAGAGTTCTCGCTGGTTCCCCGCACCTTTTCCACCCGCTGCGGCGGACTGTTTCTGTTCGTCCCCGATCTGGTCCGCCTGGGCCTCAGTCAGTTGGCGGCCACCACGCCTCTGCCCGGTTCCAAGCTGATCCCCGCCGAGCATGCCCTGCGCGCCTGCCTGGCGCTGAAGCTCTGGTCGCTGGAGCGCAAGAGCCACGTCATGGCCCTGGTCGCCGACCAGGGTCTGGCGTTGTTCGCCGGGCTCAATACCATCCCCAAGAAGAGCTATTTTTCGGAATACTCCGCGCGCCTCGACCACGCCAAAACGACTCGGCTGCTCGCCAGTTGGCACGAGCAACTGACCGAGAGCCGGCTGTTTCCAGGCGAGTCGTTCAATCTGGATTTCCACTCCGTCCCTTACTACGGCGAGGACCCGGTGGTGGAACGTCATTACGTGTCGCAGCGCAGCCGCCGCCAGCCCAGCATTCTGGTGTTTCTGGCCCAAGACGCCGACGGCCGCGCCTTCTGCTACTCCAATGCCGACATCCGCAAAGGAGAGGAATCCGACGAGATCCTCCGTTTCCTGGAATTCTGGAAGCGGGTTCGCGGGGCCTATCCCCGCCATCTGGTGTTCGATTCTCAGTTGACCACTTACGCCAATCTGGCGCGTCTGGACGGTCTGGGGATCGCCTTCATCACCCTGCGACGGCGTTCGCCTAAACTATTGAAAGAGATCGTCCTGCTGCCCCGCTCGGCCTGGAAGGTCCTCGAACTGGATGTGCCCACCCGGAAGTCTACGAACAACCGGTGCGCCTGGCGGGGCGGGACTTTCGCCAGTTCTTCATTGAGGATCTGGGGCACGACGAGCCCACCATCCTGCTCAGCAACCAGCATCGGGTGTCCGCCAAATCGCTCATCACCCGCTACGCCCACCGGATGCTGATTGAAAATGCCCTCTCCGACGCGGTGCGGTTTTTCCACATGGATGCGCTCTCTTCGACCGTGGGACTCAAGGTGGACTTTGATATGGCGCTGTTGGTGATCGCCAGCGGCCTGTACCGGTTGCTGGCACAACGGATGCGTGGCTATACGGACGCCTATGCCCGGCAGATCTTCCGCGATCTCATCGATCTGCCTGCCGATGTCACCATTACCGCCACACAGGTGCAGGTCCGCTTTCATCGCCGCGCGCACCTACCCATCATCGTGGCTTCCGGCCTGATGGAACAGCCAATCAGCGTGCCCTGGTGGGACGGGCTTTCATTGCGTTTGACCGTATGCGTCAGAGCAACCCATCTCGACACCGCTCCGCGGTCGTGATGCAGTGGGGACGTGGACGAACAAGCACAGGTAGTAGGGGTCCGGCATCGCCGGAGTCGCGCGGAAGCCCAGCAGTTGGTGGCCGAATACGAAGCCAGCGGACTGAGCCGGGTGGAGTTCTGCCGGCAGAGCGGGCTGAGCCTGGCCACTCTGGCTCGGTATCGCAAGCGGCAGTCGCCCGGCCAGGCCGCAGCCGGGACCCGCTGGCTGGCGGTGGAAGTGTCCAGCGGGGGTTCGAACGTGGAGACCGGAACCAGTAGCGGCCTGGCAGTGGCCCTGCCGGGGGGCCGGCGCATCGAAGTCGGGCGCGGGTTTGACGCCCGTACCTTGGCGCAGATGCTGGGTGTGCTGGAGCGGATCTGAGCATGTTGGGCTGGGGGCCGGCGACCCGGATCTAGCTGGCGGCGGGAGCCACGGACCTGCGCCGGGGTTTCGAAGGTCTGTACGGGCTGGTGCGGGACCGGCTGGAGTGCCCGCCGCTGAGCGGTCACGTGTTCGGGTTCGCCAACGGGCAGCGCAACCGGGTGAAGCTGCTGTTCTGGGATGGAAGCGGACTATGGCTGTGCACCCAGCGGCTGGAGAAGGGACGGTTCCGCTGGCCGGAAGCCGGGGAGGGGCAGGCCAAAGTGGTTCTCAGCCAGGAGGAACTGGCGTTGCTG
>CAYOTD010000753.1:0-1400 GCA_964406685.1 uncultured Solibacteraceae bacterium
AGCCGCCAAGCTGGAGTGGATCGGTTCGCAGCTCGACCGGCAGTTGCGCGAGGCCCCGCTGAACAAGCAGGGGCACAACTGGTATCAGTACAAGGAATCCCGCGCCATTCCCACCGAGGAAGAGGCGGCGGCGGACGACAAGAAATCCGAGATCCGGCGCGCCCGGCTGGAAGACGGCAAGCTGGCGCCGGAAGCTTTCGACAAGGGCTTTGAGGGCTCGCCGAAGGCGTACTACGCCGAGATGGTGGAGACGCTGGACGCCTGTCTGGAGTTGGTGGACAGCATCAAGCAGATCGGGGAAGAGAAATTCGGCGAATACTCTCCCAATCTCGGCCCGTTGCGGACGACGCTGGAGGAGATTCGGCACACGGCGAACCTGCTGCTCCAGAAGAAGCGGGAGCTGGAGCCGGAGGTGACCGCGGAGGCGGAAGCCGCCGCCGAGACCACCGGCGGGAGCCCCGAAGCCGGCGTGACGGGCGCCGTGATCCGTCCCACGGCGGGAGGCATGGTCTACCGGGCCGCGTCGCTGACCGACGAGATCTTTCTGTCGGCGCAGCAGACGGCGCGCGCGGGCCGGCTCTCCGAGGCGCTCAGCCTTCTGATGGAGCAACTGGCGAACGAGGCCTCGGCGCGGGGGCGGTTCATCCGGCGCACCCAGATCGCGCAGATCTGTCTGGAATCCGGCCAGGAAGGAATCGCGATGCCGATTCTCGAGGAGCTGGCGGCGGAGATCGACCGGCGGAACCTGGAGGATTGGGAATTCGGCGAGGTGATTGCGCGGCCCCTGGCGCTGCTGTACAAGTGCATGGTCAAACAGGACCGCGAGTACGACGACCGCGCCAAGCTTTATGCCCGCGTTTGCCGCCTGAGCCCGATTGAGGCGCTCGGCGCGGCGCGCTAAGCTATGCCGAAGCCGGAATCCGAAGCCAATGTCACGCAGTCGTTTCTCGACAGGCTGATCGACACGGAGCGGGATCTTTCCTCGGACGCGCCGCTGACGCGCGCGCAGTCCGTGCGGCAGTTGAAGGCGTCGCTGCGCCACGACCTTGAGTGGCTGCTGAACACGCGCCGCAATCCGCTGGAAGCCCCCAACACGCTGGTGGAGCTGCAACAATCGCTGTATAACTACGGCCTGCCCGACATGAGCGCCTTCACCCTCAATTCGCCCAAGGATCAGTCGCGGCTGTCCTGGATGATCGAATCGACGGTGACCACCTTCGAGCCGAGGCTGGAAGCGGTGAAGGTCAGCCTGGAGCCGGTCACCCCCGGCTCGCGCATGTTGCGCTTCCAGATCGAGGGCATGCTGCGCATGGATCCCGCGCCCGAGCGGATTTCCTTCGACACCGTGCTGGAGTTGACCAGCGGCGTCTACCAGGTGAAGGGCGATGCCGGTACGTGAC
>CAYOTD010000753.1:1410-2735 GCA_964406685.1 uncultured Solibacteraceae bacterium
AGATCGGCTCGCGGCTGCTGCTGGAGCCGACCCGCTGCGAGGACCCGCACGTCGAGCGCATCCTGGAGGCGTTCGCGTTCCTGGCCGCGCGCGTCCACCTGAAGATCGACGACGAGTTCCCCGAGATCACCGACGCGCTGTTGAGCATTCTCTACCCACACTTCATCCGGCCGGTGCCCTCGATGTCGATTGTCGAGTTTCAGGCCGACCCGGAGCAGGGCGGGCTGGCCACGGGGCTGACCATTCCGCGCGGCGCGGCGCTCTCCTCGCGCACGGTGGAAGGGTTCCCGTGCAGGTTCCAGACCTGCTACGAGACCTGCCTGTGGCCCATCGTGGTCGCCGACGCGCAGTGGCGGGCGCCGGACCGGCTGCCGGCCCCGGTCAAATCCCCGGGCGCGGTGGCGGCGCTGCGGGTGGAGTTGAAGTGTCCTTCGGCGGCGAAATTCAGGAATCTTCCGCTGAAGTCGCTGCGCTTTTTCCTCAACGGCGAAGGCACGGTGATTCACACCCTCTACGAGCTGCTGTGCTCGCGCTGCGACCAGATCCTGATCCGGGACGCCAACCCCAATTCGCGGCTGCGGCCCCTCAGCCTGCCGGGAAACGTGATTCGCCCGGTAGGATTCGCCGAAGACGAAGGCATGTTGCCCTATCCGCGCCGCTCGTTCCTCGGCTACCGGCTGCTTCAGGAGTACTTCGGTTTCCCCGAAAAGTTCCTTTTCATTGACGTGGGCGGGCTGGAGCGCATCGCCCCGGCGGGGTTCCAGGACGCGATCGAGATGATCTTCCTGATCTCGCCGTTCGAGCGCAGCGACCGGAGCCAGCAACTGGAAACCGGCATCGGCCCGAAAACCATGCGGCTGGGCTGCGCGCCCATCGTGAACCTGTTCCAGCAACTGGCCGAACCGATTCTGCTGACCGAGACCAAGGCCGAGTACCCGGTGGTTCCCGACGTGCGGCGGCGCAACGCGCTGGAGATCTTTTCCATCGACGAGGTGTTCAGCTCGAATCCGCAGACGGCTGAAGTGCAGGAGTACCTGCCCTTCTACTCCTACCGGCACGGCGTACTGCGCGACAAGAACCAGACCTTCTGGCATTCCAGCCGGCGCCCCTCGGTGCGGCGGGGCGACGAGGGCACCGACGTTTTCATCTCCCTGGTCGATCTGGCCGGCCGGATGCGGGTGCCCAAGGTGGACACGCTTTCGATCCGCTGCACCTGCACCAACCGCGACCTGCCCTCGCGGCTGCCCTTCGGCAACGAGGCGGGCGATTTCGAACCCGAGGGCCTGGCCCAGATCCGGCGGGTGGTGTCGTTGCGCAAGCCGACC
>CAYOTD010000754.1:0-2731 GCA_964406685.1 uncultured Solibacteraceae bacterium
AGGCCATCGACTCCATGATCCCGATCGGCCGCGGCCAGCGCGAGCTGATCATCGGCGACCGGCAGACGGGGAAGACCGCCATCGCGCTGGACACCATCATTAATCAAAAGGGCGGCGACGTCGTCTGCATCTACGTCGCCATCGGGCAGAAACGCTCGTCGGTGGCCCAGGTGGTGAAGACGCTGGAAGACTTCGGCGCCATGGACTACACCATCGTGGTGGCGGCCACGGCCTCCGACCCGGCGCCGATGCAGTACATCGCCCCTTACACCGGCTGCGCCATGGGCGAGTTTTTCCGCGACCGCGGCGGGCACGCCCTGTGCATCTACGACGACCTGTCCAAGCACGCCGCGGCCTACCGCGAAATCTCGCTGTTGCTGCGCCGCCCGCCGGGGCGCGAGGCGTTCCCGGGCGACGTCTTCTATCTGCACAGCCGCCTGCTGGAGCGCGCCGCCAAGATGAGCGACGAGAAGGGCGCCGGGTCGCTGACCGCGTTGCCGTTCATCGAAACCCAGGCGGGCGACATCTCGGCGTACATTCCCACCAACGTCATTTCGATTACCGACGGGCAGATCTATCTCCAGGCGGACCTGTTCAATTCCAACGTGCGCCCGGCGGTGGACGTGGGCCTGTCGGTGAGCCGCGTGGGAGGGAAGGCGCAGGTGAAGGCCATGCGGCAGGTGGCGGGCGCGCTGCGATTGGAGTTGGCCCAGTACCGCGAGCTGGCCGCTTTCGCGCAGTTCGGCTCCGACCTGGACAAGGCCAGCCAGCAGCAGTTGAACCGCGGCCGCCGGCTGACCGAGATCCTGAAGCAGGCGCAGTACCAGCCGTTGCCGGTGGAGAAGCAGGTCCTGATTATCTTCGCGGGCGGCAACGCGTACCTGGACGACCTGGATGTGGCGGAGTGCCGCCCGTTCGAGGCGGGGCTCTACCGGTACGTGGAGAACTCCCATCCCGGCCTGCTGGCCGAGATTCGCGAGAAGAAGAACCTGGACGACGCCCTGCGCGGCAAGATGCACGCGGCGTTGAAGGAATTCAAGGAACGGTTCGTGGCCGAGCGCGGCAAGTAGGGGGCGCTGAACCATGCCCAGCCTGATCGACATCCGCCGCCGCATCCGCACGGTGCGGAACACGCAGCAGATCACCAAGGCCATGAAGATGGTCTCGGCGGCCAAGCTGCGCCGGGCGCAGGAGCGCGTCGTCGCCGCCCGTCCCTACGCCCGAATGCTCAACCAGATTCTGGCCGACGTGGCCGCCGCGGCGCGCGCCGATGAACGCACGGCCGGGCATCCGCTGCTGGCTGAGCGCGAGGAAAAGCGCATCCAGCTTGTGCTGCTGACCGCCGACCGCGGCCTGGCCGGCGCCTTCAATTCGAACCTGATCAAGGCGTCGCAGCGCTTTCTCGAGGAGCACGCCGGGGCCTCGGTTACTCTCGAGCTGATGGGCCGCAAGGGGCGCGATTTCTGGCGGAAGCGAACGGTTCCTATCAGCGGGGAGCAGACCGGGATCTCGCAGAAGTTCTCCTATTCCGACGCCGTGGCGGTGGCGCGCGCTTGCGGGGACCGTTTCGCCTCCGGCGAGGTGGACGCGGTCTACCTGCTCTACAACGAATTCAAGAGCGTGATCGCGCAGAAGCTCACCGTGGAGCGGGTGCTGCCTGTCGAGCTTCCCTCCGACGCGCGGAGCACGGATTTCATCTACGAGCAGCCGCCCGCCGAATTGCTTCAGTCGCTGCTGCCGCGCTATCTCGAGATCGCCTTCTACCACGCGATGCTCGAATCGGCGGCGGCCGAGCAGGCGGCGCGCATGACCGCCATGGATGCCGCGACGTCCAACGCGGCCGACGTCATCGACCGGCTGACGCTGTACATGAACCGCGTCCGCCAGGCCAGCATTACCAAGGAAATCATCGAAGTGGTGAGCGGCGCAGCCGCATTGGAGTAATAACCATCGTATGCAAGCGACCAGCACAGTTATCGGCAAGGTGATCCAGGTGGCCGGGCCCGCCGTGGACATCCAGTTTCCCGAGGGCCAGATCCCGGTGATCTACACGGCCGTGCGCATCACCAGCGAGGGCTTCAACGTTCCGGCCCCCATCGACATCATCGTCGAAGTGGCGCAGCACATCGGTGAGGGGCGCGTCCGCACGATCGCGCTGAAACCCACCGACGGGCTGGTGCGCGGCATGAAGGCCGAAAGCCTGGGCCGCCCGGTGACCGTCCCGGTGGGCAAGCAGACGCTCGGCCGGGTGATGAACGTCATCGGCGAGCCGGTGGATTACCGAGGGCCGATCCAGGCGACCAAGACCCTGCCGATCCACCGCCTGGCGCCCGAGTTCGAGGAGCAGTCCACCGAGTTGCAGATGTTCGAGACCGGCATCAAGGTCATCGACCTGCTCGAGCCCTACCTGCGCGGCGGCAAGATCGGCCTGTTCGGCGGCGCGGGCGTGGGCAAGACCGTCGTCATCATGGAGCTGATCAACAATATCGCTCTCAAGCACGGCGGGGTGTCGGTGTTTGCGGGTGTGGGCGAGCGCACTCGTGAGGGCAACGACCTGTGGCGCGAAATGCAGGAATCGGGCGTGCTCGACCCCGACGACTGGACAAAGTCCAAAGTGGCGCTCATCTACGGCCAGATGACCGAGCCGCCTGGAGCGCGCCTGCGCGTGGGGTTGACCGGGCTGACCGTGGCCGAGTTCTTCCGCGATGAAGAGAAGCAGGACGTGCTGCTG
>CAYOTD010000755.1:0-2725 GCA_964406685.1 uncultured Solibacteraceae bacterium
GGCGTGCAGGGTGATCGAGCCCTTGATGTCGGTCGGGTTCCCGTCGATCATGATCTGGTTGGTGCCGGTGCCGGCGCCCGAGACGGCGAACTGGTTGCTGTCGCCTTCCCGGTCCGGGGCGAAGTTGCCGCCGGGCGCCACCAGCGAGGTCACCCCCGGCGTCAGCGCGATCTGAAAGATGACGCTGCTGGAAGGCGAGGGCAGGTCCATCAGGCGGCGGTGGTCGATGGTCTGGCCGATGCTCGCGGTGGTGGATTGCAGCAGCGGGGCTTCCGAGGTCACGGTAACGCTTTGCGTGACCGGGCCGATCTCGAGCTCCACGTCCAGGGTCAGCCGGTCGCTGACGCGCACCTCGATCGGTTCGCGGGAGAACCGCTTGAAGCCGTCCTTCTCGATCTCGACCCGGTACGTGCCGGGAACCAGGTTGGGAACGATGTAGTTGCCTTCGGTGTTCGACCGCGTGGTGGTCACCACCTGGGTCGACAGGTTCACCGCCTTCACGCCCGCCCCGGGTATGCGGCCTTGTTCCTTGTCGACGACCCTGCCGACGATCGACCCGTAGGGCATCTGTGCAAAACAAACAACTCCAAACAGGAACATGAGAGCCAGCCGGCTGATACCGGCAGTAACGGTTTGCATTGCGTTCTCCTTTTCGCGTATCACTGCCCGCCGCCTATCGCCCGGTGCGCACCTTGGCGAGATAGATGGCGGTGGTTCCCTCATGGGAGGAGTAATACATGGCCCATAGCACGCCGCCGTGCCACGCAAAGCCGGGGTAACTCGTGTCGCCTCCGCTGGGTAGGGTCAATTGCGGCTCGTAGGATGTCAGGGTCATGCGCCCCAGGGCGGTCTGCGGCTTGGATCGGTCGCCGTTGGGAAACAGGCGGCCTCCGGCCACCATCCCGCCGTCCGGCAGGACGATGAAGTTGGGCCCGCCCACGAAGTAATCCGTCTTCGCCCACTCCCACTGTTTGTACGGCGCCTTGCTCCAGCCGATCATGGCGCGGTCGCCGTCGCTGGAAACGCGGCGCATCAGCGCCACCATCCGGCCGTCGCGCAGGAACCGCAGCGCGGTCTCGTCCCCTCCGGGCACGCCGAGCTCGACGACGGTTTCCCAATGCAGCCCGTCCGCGCTGGCAACCAGGTTCACCCGCCGCGGGTTCTCCGGCATCTCCCTGCTCGGCGATCCGTACTTGGAAACCCCATAGGCCTTTCCCCGGTGCCAGGTGACGCGCCACAGCCAGTGGCCCTGCTCCAGGACCTTCTGCGGCCCACTCCAGTTGAATCCGTCTTTGGAGAAGATCACCCTGGGCTGGCGCGTCTTATACTTGCCCTGCGGATACTCCGATCCCCCGGCGACAATCATGAGCTGCTTGCCGGCGGTGATGGAGAAGTGCGGGTCGCGCAGATCAATGCCGGTCTCCGCGATCAGCGCGGCCGGTTTCCACTGCTCGCCGTCCCTGGACACGATGACGCGGAGTTTGCCGTCGTCTTCCTGGCCGGGGCGGGCGACGTGCCACCGGCCTTCCCGGAACACACAGAACCACTGGTTGCGAAAACGGATGATATCGCCGAAGGCGCTGTGCGGCGCCTCGGCCCAGATCTTCTTCACGGAGACTAACTGGAGGTCGGGTGGGGCGGGGAAGCCTGCCATGGCGGACAGCGCCAGGGCAGCCGCTATTCGCACGAGCGCAGGCATGTTGTGGAGTATACGTCCCAGGCCAAACTTTGTCAACAAAAAACGGAAGACGGTTTTCGATTGACACTCTGGGAGCCACCCGATAAGCTGTACAGTGTGAGTTCTGCCTTACCTGTACTCCGCCCGGCTGCCCTCCGCCGGACTGTGGCGGAGGTTCTGCGGAAAGCTCTTCTCGAGGGCCGGTTTCAACCGGGAGAGGAGTTGTCGGATGCGGCGCTGGCCGGCGAACTGCACGTCAGCCGCGGTCCGGTGCGTGAAGCGCTCCTGGTTCTGGCCGAGGAAGGCCTGGTCGTGCTCAACCACCACCGCGGCTTCGCCGTGCCGCGCCTGGGCCGCAAGGACCTGGAGCAGATCGCCCAGGCCCGCCGCCCGCTGGAGGTGCTGACGCTGGAGTTGGCCAGGGAGTACGTCCGGTCGGCGGACCTCGAGCGATTGAAGGAACTCAAGGGGCAGCTACTGACGGCGTTCCGCACAGGGGGAATGCGGGTGTGCGCGACTCCGGACATGGCCTTTCACTCGCTGATCTGGGAGTTGAGCGGGAATCCGTGGCTTCAGGCCGCGTTGCGGCGTCTGTCCCTGCCGTACTTCTTCTACGTGGGCGTGTTCAGCCTGGGGCGCCGCGACCACTCGCTGGAGCTGATGGACGCCATCCACCAGCGCTACATCGACTACCTGGCGCGCGCGACATCCGAGTCGGCCGCGGACTGCGTCGACTTCCACCTGAGCCTGGGATCTCCGGAGGCTTAGTCGCTTCCGCCGCCCGCCGGTTGCTCGGTGCGAGCCGTGCGGCGCACTCCGTGCTTGGCTTCCAACTGGCGAATGTGAACCGTGACCGGTTCCCAGCGGTGGCGCCAGATCTGGCAGGTGCAGATCTCCAATTGGCCCGATCGGGCGTAGATCTGTGCCCGCCGGGGATTCCCGTTAGCGTCCTCGGGCCAGAACCGGCCGCGTATCTGGGCGTTGCAGCGGGGTTTCGGCTTCTCCTCGGCGTGCGCCGGATAGAAGAGGGCTACCAGGCCCACGGCT
>CAYOTD010000756.1:0-2715 GCA_964406685.1 uncultured Solibacteraceae bacterium
AAGCGTGATTACTACTTCTTCCCGCGGGTCCGCCACCGCCACCCGGCCAGCCCGGCCAACCCCGTCCCAAGCAGGAGCAGCGTGGAGGGCTCGGGGACGGTGGTTGAGGCGACGACATTGGCACGGAGGGCGAGGGTCAAGTCGCCGAGGCTACCGAAGAACCCGCTGGCATTCGTGCCGTAGGGTTGGAGGACGAGGCTGTAGTCGAACAGGCCGAGGGTCGCGGTGTCCAGGCCCACGGCGAGCCCCCCGAAGAGGTCCCCGGCCAGGATCCCGGCGAAGTCGGTGAAGCCCGTGAGCTGGAAGGCGGTCGCGCTCTGGTCGAAGATGAACGTCCCGCCGAGGAGGTCCGCCGGGCCGGCGACGTCGTTCCGCACGCCGAGGCTGGAGGTCGCGATGCCCGTCCCCTGAGTGAGGTCTCCGAAGTCCAGGGTGAACGTAGTGCCGCTCTGCGTGAGCGAGAACCCGCCCGCCACCTTCTCGAACACCGGGCGAGCGTAGTTGTTGACTTGGGCGACGAGTTCGACGCTCTGGGCCGCCACGGCCAGATCCGCCATGTCGGGGTTGTGACTCTGGAGTTGGAGCGTGGCGCTGCTGCTGTAGACCCCAGCCGTGGTCGTGTTCAGCCCCACGGCGAGGCTGGTGTTGTCCGTCTGCTGCGCGGCGACGCCCGCCCCCAGATTCCCCACGGCGGTGAACGGGCCGGACGCCGAGACGCTCCCCCGGAGGACGTCGTTCAGGGCCGTCACCGGCGCGCTGTTCGTCACGGCAATGTTCTGTGGCGTGATGCTGTCCCCGACGTGGACGATGCCGAAGTTGATCGACGCAGGCGCGATCGAGGCTTGCGCCGGGGTGTAGACGTTGCCGGTGAGCGCGACGTTCTGGCTGGGCAACGCGTAGTCAAATGCCCCAGTCGTCCCTGCGCCCGTCGAGGCGAGACCCACCGTCGCCGTGCCAGAGAAGGTACCAGCCGTACCAGTGGCCAGCCCAACCCGAAGCGTGCTCGAATCGGTGGCCCCTGCTGTGAGGTTGCCGATGGAACCCGAGGCGGTGAAGCCGGCCGACGCTGTGCTCACACCCGCCTTCAACCCTTCCGTGTAGATATCCGACGAACTGTTGCTGATGCTGATGCCTTTACTCGGGCTCGCATCCCCGACCCGCGCGGCGATCGTGACCGCCGGGGTGTTCAGCGTCGGGTTGGCCAGCCGGTAGACGGCCCCAGACACATTCACGGTCTGGGAGGCCAGCGGGAGCTGGCAGTTGGGTTCGCAGCCGCCGACGTTGCTGGCGTCGGAGATGAAGGCGAGCGTGGCGCTGCCGCTCTTGGCGCCAGCGCTGGTGGTGTCCAGGCCGACGCGGAGGCTGGTGTCGGTCGCGCCCGGGAGCAGGAGGTTGAAGCTGCCACTGGCGGTGATCGGGGCCCCGGTGCTGGCGATGCTGGCATTGAGCGCGGCCTGCTGGTTGCCCGTGGCCTGGTTCAGCACGCTCAGCGCTTGCTCCGCGGCGGTGTTGATCCGCACGTTCCCCAGGGCGACGCTGACCGGGGCGGGGCTCACGATGCCGTTGGTGACCGGCCGCGCGGTATCGATGACGGTGGCCTGGATGGTGCCGGCGACGCCGTAGTTCTCGAAGCCCACCCCCGTGGTCCCCAGGGTATTGCTCACCCCGGCCACGGTGCCCGTGCTGGTGTAGTTGACGGGGATGCTGCTGCTGATCGTGCCCGCGGCGCTGGTGTTGACGGCGACGGTCATGGTGCCGTTCGCCGCGGTGCTGTCGGTGCCGGCGAGGATGCCGGCCAGGCTGCCGGTGCCGGTGATGCGCGGATCCGCGCTCGTCCCGAAGGCGGCGGTCAGGTCCTCGACGTAGCCGGCCGGCCCCGTCGCGGTGTTGCGGACGACGAGGTTCTGGGTCACGAGCTGCCCCACCTGGACGGTGCCGAAGTTCAGCGCCGGGGTCTGGATCGCGCCGGCGGCGAGGAGGTAGCCCGCGCCGGTGACCTCGATGGCCTGCAGGCCGCCCAGGTTCAGGCTGCCCAAGCCGTTCGCCCCGGTCGTGGTGATGCCGTTGGACTGGAGCTGCACCTGGACGGTGCCGCTGTTGCTGCCCGCCGCGATACCGCTCAGGCCTACCGCGAGCGTGCCGCTGGTACCGACGGCCGCGTTGCTGAACCCGGTGCCGGTGGCGGGGCCCGTGGTGCCCTGCACGACGGCCGCCAGGCCTTCCTGGAACCCGGCGGGCGCGCCGGCGGCGGTGTTGGCGATGCTGATCGTCGTCCCCTGCGCCCCGGCCCCCGCGCGGAAGTTGCCGAGGTTCACCGTGGCGGGCAGCGCGGCGGGATTCGGCTGGGCGACCTGGTAGACGTTCCCGGTGACGGTGACCGCGCCAGTCGGCGTCTGGGCGGCGACGTCGGGCGCCCCGGTGGTGCCGGCGCCGGTGGAGACGAAGGCGAGGTTGACCGTGCCGGTGCTGGTCCCGGCCGTGGCGGTGCTGGCCAGGCCGACCTGGATAGCGGTGGTGTTGGTCTGCTGCGCCGCCAGGTTGGCGAGACTGCCGCCGTTACTCTGGGCATTGCCGGTGATGCCGCTGACGGTCACCGTCAGGCCTTCGGTGTAAACATCCGGCGAGGTGTTGGTGATCGACACGGCCTGGTTCGCCGCAACCGCATCCCCGACCCGCGCGGCGATCGTGACCGCCGGGGTGTTCAGCGTCGGGTTG
>CAYOTD010000757.1:0-2713 GCA_964406685.1 uncultured Solibacteraceae bacterium
AAACTGTGAAGCTACCGAGGGTCGCGACTTTCAACGGAGATCCGGGCAACCTCCGGCTGAGGCGTGACACCATTGGGGGCCCCTGAGAATCCTGCGGTAAAACAGTAGGGCCGCGAAGTTCGCAGCTTCGCGAGCCGATTCTCAGGAGCCACCCAAACGGTGAGTGAACAGAAACAGGATAGCCACAGGAAGGCCGCCAATCAAGGGGTTCGCGCCGTTGATCGAGAGCCCAATAAAATCGGGGCTTCCACACCCTATGATTTCGAGGCCAGGAGTTTAACTGCCTACGGAGGTCTCTTACCCGTGGCCACCATGTTGGAGAAACTGGACTTCCGGCAACTGGTAGAAGAGACGCTCTCGGTGACACCGAAGACCCGGGCGATGCCGGCGTATCAGTTCGTGCTCGCCATGGTGCTGGCCTGCTACGTAGGTTTTTCGCGCCTGTTCCATCTGCGCTTCCTGGAACGCGAGCCGATGCTAACGGGCATCCTGCAGGTGCGGCGCTTGCCACCGCAATCGACGTTCTGGCGCTTCCTGGCCGCGATGCACCTGGGAACAGCGAAGCAGTTGCTCCAACTGCACCGGCGGATGCGGGAGCGCGTCTGGGAAGCGGCCCATGTGCGGCTAACGGAAGCCACCCTGGACACCGACACCACCGTGCACACCCTGTTCGGCAACCAGATGGGGGCACGCAGGAGCTACAACCCCAAGAACAAGGGCAAGAAGAGCTACCAGCCAATCCTGACCTTTCTGGCCGAAACCAAGGAGTACGTGGCGGGCGCGCTGCGCACCGGCGACCGGCCCAGCGGCAAAGAAATTGCCGCCCATCTGGACAGCGCCTACGCCGCCCTGCCAACGACAGTGAAAACCGTCTACGCGCGTGCCGATTCCGGCTTCTACTGCTGGGAGGCGCTTCCGGCTTACCAGAAAAGAAACTGCCGGTTCATTCTGGTGGCGCGCAAAACAGCGCGGCTGGTGAACGAATTGAAGGCCGCTGACTGGAAGCTCTCGCGGCGCACCGACGCCGACGGGCAGTGCGAGTTCCTCTACCAACCAGAAGGATGGGGGCAAGCGTACCGGTTTCTCGCCTTGCGGTATGCGAAGAAAGCGGAGGCGGGCGCGGCGGAAGAGCCCGAACAGTACCAGTTGTTCGATACCCCGGAGTACACCTATCGGGTCTTCGTTACGGACATGGAGGCGCCGCTGGATGCGTTGGTGGGGTTCTACCGGGGGCGCGCCTCGGCCGAGAATTTGATCAAGGAAGCCAACAACGACGCTGGTCTGGCGGCACACCCGTCGAAACGCTGGATAATGAACGCCAACTGGTTCCAGATCGTGATGCTGGCCTACAACCTGAACTGCTGGCTGTTGCTGTTCAACCGCGAGGAGAGCGTGAGGGCAGAGCAGATCCCGCAGACCACCCTGGCCACGGCACGGTTGCGGTTTTTGTTTGTGGCGGCCAAGATCTGGCGGCACGCCGGGCGCGTGGGCGTGAGCTATAGCGACCATTACCTGGAGCGCGGCATTCTCGATCGCCTGATGCAACGCCTGCGCTCGATCACCCATGGCACCGGCGCATTCACCCCGGTGATCCCCACCGCGTTGCGGCGCTGAGGAGGCGCGCATAGAATCCTATGCACAGATGGGCCAAGCGCAGCAACAACTTACACGACAGGAGGCGATTCCAGGCAGATCAACCGGGCGGGCGCCCAGCGATTCGAGGGTCAACCGGGCACGTCAAGTCGCGGCCAACGCTCCCGCTACGTGCATAGTTCAGGTGCCAAAATGATCGGCGCGCGGTTACGCAACACATGATTGCGTTGAGCACGTATCTCGGCCACACGAACATCGCCGACACCTACTGGTACCTGCAAGCGACCGCGCCCCTCTTGCGCAGCATTGCCGAGGCGGGCGAAGCAATGCACCGGGGAGGTGTCGTATGACCGCACTGGCCGGCCACCTCAGCACCTTCCTGCGCAAGTACCTCCCAAAAGACCGGGCGGCGAGTACGCACACTTGCGAAGCCTACGCCTACAGCTTCATGTTGCTGTTGCGTTTTGCAGCCGAGCACCTGAGCGTCCGTCCTTCGGGCCTCGATCTCACTCAGATCGATGCCCGCCTCGTGCTGGAGTTCTTGACGCATATCGAGAAGAAGCGCGGCAATACGGCGCGAACTCGCAACGCGCGTTTGGCGGCAATCAAGTCCTTCTTCCGGTATCTCGAATATCGTGAGCCGAGCTGTATTGAGCAGGCGCGACAAATCCACGGAATCCCGATCAAGAAGACCACCGAGGGCTTGGTCGCGTATCTGAAACGCGATGAAATCCAGGCGCTGCTTGATGCGCCGGACACTTCAACGCCATTCGGCTTGCGCGATCGCGCGATGTTGCACGTGGCGTACGCATGCGGTCTCCGGGTCGCCGAACTTGTTTCCCTTCGCCTGGATCAATTCGATAGCCGGAATCCTCCGTCGATCCGCGTGATGGGCAAAGACCGCCGCGAACGTGTTCTGCCGCTTTGGAAGGAAACCACCGCTGCCTTGAATGCATGGCTCAAGGTGCGGCAGGCCAGCGGCGCTCCCGAGTTGTTCCACAACGCTGGCGGGCGGGCCATGACTCGAGCGGGATTCGAGTACATCCTCGATCAGCATGTCAGCGCCGCCAAGAAGAAGCAACCATCTATCGCGAAAAAGCGTGTCACGCCTCATGTTCTT
>CAYOTD010000758.1:0-2692 GCA_964406685.1 uncultured Solibacteraceae bacterium
CGTGTGGCTCACCCGCAGGTCTACCTGGTTTACGGCTCCCAGCAGGAAGAGCTTCTCCATACTTTCCGCCCTGAGGCGAAGGTCACCGCGGACGCAAAGCTCCCGCTCGACTGGCGGCTGGACGCCGTCATCGTTCCCGATGAGCACAACTTCGTGGGCATTGGGGACGCCTACGCCATCGGGCACCTCTCCGGGCTGTTTCGCGCGCGCAAGAGGCCTCTGCGGTTCCTGCGGGGCAACGAGATCTCGTTTTCCGAGCTGCGCCGCTCGCCCTCGGTGCTCATCGGCGGCTTCTCCAATCAGTGGTCGCTGGCTCTGCTCCGGGAGTTGCGCTACGTCCCGCGCCGCGTCCCGGGCGGCAACCTGGCCATCTACGACCAGCGGGAAGGCAAGGATGCCGCCGTACTGGCTCCGTTTCGGGGGCAACTTCCACACACCTACGTCGACTACGCCGTCATTTCCCGCCTCGTCCGCTCGCGCACCGGCGACGCCCTGGTCGGAGTGGTCGGCGTCTCTCACTACGGAACCATGGCCGCAGCCGAGTTGGTGGTCGAAGAAAAGGCGATGGAGACCGTGCTGGCCGGCGTGCCGGGCTGGTCCGAGGGAAAGAACGTACAGATCCTGCTGCGCGTCGAAGTCATGATGCGCACCGTGGAGAAGACCGAGGTCATCGCCTCCCACGTCTGGTGACTTGGTGTTAGATTCTTACCTCTTCAATCGCAAACAAGAGTACTTCAACAAAGTTCAAGCCGCCTCCAGGAGTTGAATGACGCTGCGGATGGATGTATCGGCTTTGTGGTAGGCGCTTTCCAGCTTGCTTTTTGGCCGAGCGCCCGGCTCGGGCGGGTGATGAAAGAGGCTGTTGGCCAGGGGGCCGCAGAGTTGCCTATGGAAGAGCACGAACAGGAGCGCAACCTTGGTGTAACGGGTCGCGCCCTTTCCCCGCGAAGCGCTCAGACTATTCTCCGGCGAGGTTCTCACTTTCCGAGCCGGGCAAGGAATCAGGAGCGCCCTTCGGGGGATCTTCGCGTTTTATGTGCCCAAGGCCTCCGCTCCGAGACTCCACCAAAGAAATGGGCGCCAAGAACAACAGACCCCCGACTCGCATCAGGAGCCGGGGGTTGTGTCGCGCCGATTTCTTCGGAGCCAGCCCCGTCGCATCGGCCTTGGGCATCCGCTCCGGCGCGACCCCTGGCGGAAACTGAAGTGTGGATTGGACTCATCTCATAGCAGCGCCTCGGCAGTAGCGTCGAGCAGTACCGCTTCGTCCACCCTCTGGGCGTTGCGCTGCGCGGCCAGGGGCAAACCCGTCATGGCGAGTTGGTTGACTTTGCGCGGAATGCCCTTGCTCGCCTGATACAAGCCTTGCCGCGCAGTGTCGTCAAACAACGGCTGGTTCACACCGGCGGCCTTGAGTTGCCGGGCCAAGTACGCATCAAGTTCCTCGCGGGTGAGACCCTCCAAATGATAGTGAGTGCCGATGCGCCGGCGCAGAGCCTCGTGCATTTGCAGCGACAGGGTGCGGCGCAACAGCGACTGGCCCACCAACAGCAGGGTGCGATAGCGGGACGAGTCCATGTTGAAGTTGAGCAGCAGAGGCAGTTGTTCGAGTGCGGGATGGGGAAGCAGATGCGCTTCGTCGCAGATCAGAATCGGATGCTGCTTTTTGCTCTGGTTCAGCCGCGTGATGGCGTCGGCAATCTGGCGCACCAGGTCGCCCCGGAAGTGGGCCGGCTCCAGGTCCAAGGCCAAGGGGATCTGCCGCAGCAGATCCAGCGCCGTGCCGCAGGAAAAGTGAAGATAAAGGACCCGACGAAGGTTGGGGGTGAGCGTGGCGGTGAAGACGCGCGCGGCGGTCGACTTGCCGGCGCCGACCTCGCCGGTGAGCAGCCCCACGCCGGGATGCTGGAGCAGGAAGTCGAACCGCGCTTTGACCTGCTGCCCGGCGGCGGAGGTGAACAACTGGTTGGCGTCCGGGCTGTCGGAGAAGGGTGTTTTTTGAAGCCGAAGAAAGCTTCCCCCATTAGCGAGAGGTCCTCCCGTTGACGACGGCATCGGCCAAGCGGGCGGGGCTTCGCAGAAGTGATTGTGCAGCAGGAAGGTGGAGTCGCGCCGCACCAGGCGGTCGACGCGAGGAAAGAAGAGGCGGCGCAGGTCGGTGGCAGGCGGCAACTGGCGGATGTGATCGATATCGCGCTGCCGGCGCAGCAGCGGGGTGGTGTGGAGCGAACTGTGCTTGCGGCGATGATAGAGGGAATCGAGCCAGTGCCAGAAGCGCTCGTTCAACTGGTCCGAACAGAGCAGGGCTTGCGAATCGAGGGCGGCGAATCCATGGCGGCGATAGCGCAGGGTCCACTCCAGCAGCGTATCGACGGAGACCTGGCGGCGAGTGGAGCCGGGGATGTCGTAAAGGCGCGCGGCGATCTGTTGAGCGCGGCGAGTCAACTCACCGCGCGGGAGCGTCTCCAGCACCAACGGGGCGATGAGTCCGGAGCGGAAGAGGGCGATCTTTTCGGCTTTGTCGTCATGCATCGAGATCGAGCGTAGGGGGAAAGGCGGCGGAGTTCCATGCAAATGGTAGGTGGGGAGGCTCAGGCCGGGGCGGGCGCCACCAGGGCGGCAAGCACGGCACAGAGCGCGGGAGCGCGCAGTCGAAAGCGGCGGAGCCAGAACTGGCCGCGCTGGTAGGGCA